>JBIIUD010000487.1:0-3624 GCA_044340175.1 Verrucomicrobiaceae bacterium | reverse complement strand
GGAGGAACGTCGGAGGTGGATTTGATGGAGACAATCCGGGCGTTCAGTGGTGGGTTGGCGGTGGGGAGTGAGGGATTTGTGGAGGAAGTGTTCGGGGAGAGGCGGGACTTGTTTGGGCCGAAGCGGGAGCGGGGGGCGCGGCCTTTGGCTGGGGAGTTGTCCACTTTGCGTGATCTGCGTGGAAAGGGGACACAGTGACGCGGGAGGGCGAATAGTTTTCTGAAGCGAGAGTGGCTGCTGCTTAGCGCAGGGTGTTTGGTTTGCAGGCGTCATTGTCTCGGAAATTAAAGGATCAAAAAGTGTCCATTCACTCGCTTTTGTGACCTTGTGTCATTCATTCTGACATGACCACCCGCCGCTCTTTTTTGTCCGCGCTGACCGCTGCTCTCGGCGGTTCCATCTATGCCACAGACGGCAGGCCCAAAACCATCCTGCTTCAGTCTGCTTGGGATACCATCAATATCGGTGACATTGGCCATACACCGGGAACGCTGCGGGTGATTGCGGAGCATCTGCCAGGAGTAAAGGTCGTTCTGTGGGCGATGAAAATGGAGGAACGCATTAGCGTCATGTTGAAAGCCCGTTTCCCGAAGGTGGAGATTTTGCAGGGCAATCTGTTCAAGGATGGAGAAAATGACCGGCGACTCCAGGAGGCCGTCAAAACATGCGATTTGTTTATCCGAAACTCAGGCATGGGGCAGGATCTGACCTTCATGCAGTTTTGTGCCAAACACGGCAGGCCCTACGGGCTCTTTGGGCAGTCTTATTTTCCGACGATGGTGGAAGGACATGGGGCCGCCGAGCGCATTGAACTGCTGAACAAGGCTGCTTTTATTTACACACGAGAGAAAAAGACGCTGAACATCCTCAAAAACGCAGGTGTGAAGACGCCGGTGCTTGAGTTCGGTCCGGATGGTTGCTTTGGAATTGATGTTCGGGACGACAAGCGCGGTCTTGCAACAATGGCAAAGCTTGGACTCGAGGATCGAAAATTCATCACTGTTCAGGTTCGAACCAACACACCGAAATACCCTGGAGTGGACGACCCAAGGCCAGAGAAGCTGAACCCACTTTATCCCACACCCAAGCAGATTGAGGATGATGCACGCCGGTCCGCTAAGTATCGGGATTTGATCACGCGCTGGGTGCAGAAGACAGGGGGCAAGGTGCTCATTGCGCCTGAGACGATCAAGGAGATGGGTCACAACAAGCGGCTTATTTACGATCCCCTGCCGTCTGAGATTCAGAAGCACGTCGTGAATCTTGAGTACTTTTGGAATGTTGATGAAGCGGCCTCCATTTTTGCAAGGGGGCACACCGTTGTTTGTCATGAGCCCCATTCACCCATCATCGCCTTGGCGAATGGCACCCCGATCATTCACACGTATTCTGAATTCCACTCGCCAAAGTGCTGGATGTTTCAGGACATTGGTTTGAGTGATTGGCTCCTGGAGATGGATGAAACGCCGATCGAAAAAATAGCGGAAACCTTATTTGAAATAGAAGCCGACTACAGCGGCGCGCAGGCAAAGGTGAGAGCGGCGATGGTTTTAGTGAATGGGTGCTTTGCTAGCTCGATGGGCCACATCGAAGGCATTCTTTAAGGTCTCAGCAGGCATCCCTACAGGTAGCTTAGCACTTTATTTTGTATTGGATAAAACTCAAGGTTTATTAGAATCCGCTTTCCTGATGTTTAAAGTATAGCATCTTATCCCGGGCGTTTTTTAGCCCTCACATGGACGCTGTCACAATCGAATTTGCCCCAGCTACGGGCACAGAAAAAGAATGGAATGAGGCCTATGCCCGGCTGGCGGATTATTTTCGCTCCTATCGTCTGCACAACCGCATCAGGCGCACGCAGTTGATTTTGACCACCCTTCGACTGGCTTCTGAGGCGCACTCGAAGGACGCCACCCTTTCACCGACACAGCATGCCATTGACCAAGCTCGCAGGATGATGAAGGAATGGCTGGAGGAGATCTACGTGGACATCCCAATGACCGATACTCAACTTGAAGGTACGGGGCGTCTTGGATTCTTTTTGAGTGGCGGACCAGATCGCTGGCCCCACTTTTTCTTGGACAAAGACACCCTTCCTCAAGACATGGCGGAAGCGATGCGCAGCGCGGTTCGGGAGTCGGGCCCTGGGTTGCAGGTGTCGAAGATGACGCCGCGGGACATTGATCTGGGATTGATTTCAAATGTGGCGGAGGAGGGGCTGGATCGCATTGGTCGGCATCCCGTGGTGCGCTACTCGGTTTTGGCACTTTTGATCGGCGTGGTCTTGGGCTATCTTTACCAACTGCTCCAGTAGGACCCTGTCTTGACCCATGAATCCGAACGAGACACTTCCTCACGCAACGGCCCACCCGGCTCATGGGCTGCCGCCACTGCGTATTTCCCGCACCCGGCGGGCGACCTTTTTTACCCTCGTCGGCTTGGGGACCTTTGTGGGGACTTGGTTGATGGTGGTTTATCTGGGAGAAGGCGGGCTGGGTTTTCTTGAATTGGCCTTACTGGCCACATTCATTCCTCTTTACTACCAATTGAATGTCGGTTTCTGGACGGCACTGGCTGGGGTCTGGCTCATGAACCGACCGAAGCCTGATGCGTTGGATCTGTGGCAAACGCTCAGCCCGGAAGACCATCAGGCATCGATTGAGGCTTCTACGGCCATCATCATGCCGATTTACAACGAGGACGTCACCCGCGTGTTCGAGGGCTTGCGCGCCATTTACTTGTCCCTGCAGCAAACGGGGCAAGATGAGCAGTTCGATTTTTTCGTTTTGAGTGATTCTGATGATCCAAGCAAATGGATTGAAGAAGAGGTGGCTTGGCTGGAACTGTGCCGTCAGTTGAAAGCTTTTGGACGGATATTCTACCGTAAGCGGCGGAAACCCATTAATCGCAAAAGTGGTAATGTCAGCGATTTTTGCCGGAGATGGGGCAAGCGTTACCGCTATGCGGTTGTGCTGGATGCAGACAGCCTGATGTCGGGTCGCCTACTCACCACCATGGTTCGAATCATGGAGAAAAATTCTGGGATCGGCATTTTGCAGACGTTTCCGCGGCAGATTGCAGCGGAGACGCTCTTGGGGCGGGTCATGCAGTTTGCGCAGGCGCTTTATGGCCCGCCCTTTGCCTACGGACTGGACTATTGGCAGTGTGGGGAGGCGAACTTCTGGGGGCACAATGCGATTCTACGGCTGGCACCCTTCATTGCAGACTGCGCACTGCCGCCGTTGCCAGGAAAGGAGCCGTTTGGCGGGCACATCTTGAGTCACGACTTTGTTGAGGCGGCGCTGATGCGAAAGGCCGGCTATGCGGTGCGGCTGCTGCCTTCGTTGCGCGGCAGTTATGAGGAGGGCCCGCCGACGTTGATCGACATGCTCAAAAGAGATCGGCGCTGGTGCCAGGGGAACATGCAGCACATTTGGCTGCTTTTTGCTAAAAAGTGGCATCCCATGAGCCGCCTCAACTTCCTGCATGGCATTCTCAGTTATGCTAGTTCGTTGCTCTGGTTGCTTTTTCTTGTCTTTGCCACCGCTTTGGCGGCTCTGCCAAGCGGGCGTGAGCTGGAGCGTACCCAGACGGCGGAGCAGCTGCTCTTGGGGCTGACCATCG
>JBIIUD010000488.1:0-3624 GCA_044340175.1 Verrucomicrobiaceae bacterium | reverse complement strand
AAGGCAGGGCGTGATAGCGTGCCTGAAGGCGGGCGCTTTGAAGGGGCCAGCATGCCTTATTGGATGAGGCTCACGGGGGATGGCATTGGCATGCACCAGGGACCGATTCCACGGCCTGGCAAAAGGGCCTCGCATGGCTGCATACGGGTGCATTCGGGTTTTGTGAAGACGCTCTTTGCTTTTGTGGACATTGGGACACCGGTGGCGGTGGTCGGTGATGGACCGCGGTGGACGCCGCCGAAAGTGAGACCGAAACCGACAGCCGCCCCATCCGCACCAAGCCCTGCGAGCGCGACAAGTGAGTCGGAAGGGGGCGCGGCCCCCGTTCCAGTGCCTGTGCCAGTGCCTGTGAATCCGACGGGATCATCAACGACGACTGCACCAGCGACGGAGCCGCTGCCAAGTCCGCCTGGGTCGTGACCTGAGGCAATCACAGGAGCATTCAATCCGAACGCCGAAGTAGGAGGCACCTGATAGGCTTGAGCAACTAAGCCTCAGCGCCTCTCAAGCACCTCGAACTTCGGAATCTGGGTTCAACCTCTTGCTGCTCAAGAAATTCGCTCGTTATTGATTTTTTATTCAACCTAACTTCTAGCAAGCAGGTTGCATTTTCAGGGTGGCGTTTGGGGGGACTTGTGCTAGGATTTTTATCCCAAACCATCCGAAGACATCGTTTCGTGTTCTCTCTCTTATGAGCTGCCGTCACCGTTCATTCCTCCACTCTCTGCCTTCCCACTTGGTTCATGCTGCGTGGATGCTGGTGCTGTTGGTCACTGGCGAGGTCCATGGACAAGCGATCACGCAGTCTTCCAGTACGATTTCAAGTGGGGCAGGTTCTCTGCGGGGAATGCCGCTGTCTCCTGGGGCGACTGTGGCAGGCCCGAAGGTGTTTGCTCCGAGTCTTCCGCGCACGGCTTACACTCGTTATCCCTGGAAGACGGATATCGTTGCCACGGTATTTTGGGCGGGAGAGCAACCGACGGCGAACAACCCGACCCCCAATCATCAAAGTTCCTGGGATGTGAATTGGGCAAAGAACTTTGGCGGCTACGATGATCCTGATCCGGCGAATCGGACGGCTGATTACACGCCGAAAGGGATCACGCCTGGGCTGAATCCGTTTTACATCGCGCTGCCCTACAATGACTGTTTGAGTTACAAAAAGCACAAGCCAGAAGCGGCAAGCATCATCCCGTGGTTCAAGACGAGTTTTGTGAAGCCTGGTCGTTCCGTGTTGCGTGGCACTTGGCTCGCGATTCGGTATGGCAATCAAGTGTGCTATGCGCAATGGGAGGATTGCGGTCCCTTTTTGACCCATGATCCGAACTATGTGTTTGGCTCTGCCCGTCCGACGAACCCGCATAACAAAGGTGCAGGGATTGATGTTTCGCCAGCGGTGCGGGATTATTTGGGGATGCCGAGCGGCGCGAAAGTGGATTGGCGCTTTGTTGATGTGGGAGAGATTCCTGCGGGACCTTGGTCGAAGTATGGAATGAACAATCATTTTGTTCGGATCAAAGAGTTGAGAGATCGGCAGCAGCAGCAGTTAGCGACGAGCCGGATGGAGGAACTGCGGCGGCAGCGGGAGCAGTTGTTCAATGGCGGTGCGCAGTGAATGTTGATTCAGCCCGAACTCCGAAGTTGGAGGCACTCGATAGGCTTGAGCAGCCTAGCCTCAGCGTTTGTCATGGGGTGCAGAGGGTAATTTTCTCCGATTGAGGTGCTTTTGATTGCTCGCTGGTAGCCGGTGCGTTGTAATCAGCCATTATGCTGATTTTTGACGTACACTTGGACTTGAGTTTGAATGCCATGGAGTGGAATCGCGACCTGAGGATGTCTGTCGCTCAGCTTCGCGCGATGGAGGCGGGTAAAAAGGAGATCAAGGGGCAGGGGTGTGGCACCGTGGCCTTTCCTGACATGAGGCGTGGGCACATGGGTTTGTGCGTTGCGACACAGATTGCGGGTTGCATGAAGCCGAGGGGTCCGGTGGCCTGTTGGGAATCGCCACCGCAAGCGTGGGCGATGACTCAAGCGCAACGAATTTGGTATGAAGTGATGGAGGAATGCGGTGAGTTGAAGCAGATCAGGAATCTGGCGCAACTGGATGAGCATCTGCAGAAGTGGGCAGATCCTGAGGCTGCCGCAGCCCGAGGTGAGGCCATTGGTTATGTGTTGAGCCTGGAGGGTGCGGACTCGATGGTGGATCTCAGCTATTTGGAGCGGGCTTGGAATGATGGCTTACGAGCGATAGGGCCAGCGCATTATGGTGAAGGGCGTTATGCGATGGGGCATGACCGGGTGGGCGGTTTGAAGCCAGGCGGCAGAGACTTGGTCAAAGAGATGGACCGGTTAGGCATGATCCTGGATGTGACGCATTTGAGTGATGATTCGTTTTGGGAGGCGGTGGATCTTTTTGAAGGGACGATCTGGGCAAGTCACTCGAACTGCCGGAGTGTGGTCCCCGATCCTCGGCAGTTCAATGATGACCAAATCAAAGTTCTGATTGAGCGTGGAGCGGTGCTGGGAGCCGTTTTTGACACGTGGATGATGGTCCCGGGGTGGATCAGGGGGCAGACGACGCCGGAAGCTGTGGGTGTTAAAATTGAGCATGTCGTTGAGCACATTGACCACATTTGCCAGTTGGCGGGCAATGCGAAGCACTGTGGCATCGGCAGTGATCTTGATGGCGGTTTTGGCAAGGAGCAAAGCCCATTGGACTTGGATACCATCGCTGATTTGCAGACTCTAGCTGAGCTGCTGCGTGGAAGAGGCTATTCGGAGGCTGATGTGGAAGGCATCATGAGCGGGAATTTCCTGCGAGTGCTGCGCCAAGCCTGGTCTTGATGGCGGGGTAGAGATCATTGAGAGGATCAATAGACCGGCATTTTCTATCGATTCGATTCAAGTGACGTTCTCGGGCAAAGTGCAGGCGAATGAAAAAGACGCCGCACATTGCTACTCTTCCTGATGCCAAGACTGAACGGATTCCCCTTTGGTTGAAAGGGGCTTACTCGGTGTTCATGGCCATCCTGGTGCCGGTTTATGGGTATCATTATGGATGGACGAATTTCCTCTATTTCTGTGACGTGGCGTTGTTCGTCACCTGGATCGGTCTATGGAAGGAGAGCCGTTTTTGGGTCTCACTGGCCGCTGTGGGCATCCTTCTACCACAGATGCTATGGTGTGTGGATTGGGTTTTTGAAGTGAGTGGCGGAAGACTCACGGGGATGACGAGTTACATGTTTGATGCGGGGAAACCGTTTTATTTGAGAGCCTTGTCTTCGTTTCACGGTTGGCTGCCGTGGCTGTTAGTGTTTGTATTGGCAAAGTTGGGGTATGATCGGCGGGCGTTGAGAGCTTGGATTGTTGTGGCCGTGGGGCTGTGTGGGGTGGCTTACCTTTTTCTGCCGCCTGCGGGCGCGCCGTTAGCGGACCCGAATCTTCCTCGGAATGTGAATTATGTGTTTGGCATGGACGATGCGAACCCGCAGACTCGATGGGCTCCGCTAACTTATCTTGGATTATGGGTCGGGGGATTGGTGACTTTGGTTTATTGGCCCACGCATTTGATGCTCAAACGCTTGTTTGCCCGATCCGCCTAATCGAACCCAGAATTTTCTAACA
>JBIIUD010000485.1:0-3626 GCA_044340175.1 Verrucomicrobiaceae bacterium | reverse complement strand
AGCGCTACCTGTCCGCCATGCTGGCACCCGGCGCCAACTTTTTCATGGAACGCCCAGCGGCCGAGCTGGACCCGACCCACAAACAACTCATCCCTTACTCCCTCTTTCACCACCAGGGACGCTACCTGTGCTACACCCGCGGCGGTGCCTCCGGAGAAAAACGTCTGCATTCGAAGCGCAGTGTCGGCATCGGCGGCCACATCAATCCCGTCGATGAATCGCACGATGGTCTCGGGCGCTCGCTTTATTTCAATTCCATCGACCGGGAGATCACCGAGGAGTTGGTCCTCGCCGGCGGCCACACGCAGCGGGTCATCGGCCTGATCAACGACGACTCCAACGAGGTCGGCTCCGTCCATTTGGGGGTAGTCCATGTGTTTGACCTCGAGAACGATCAGGTGCAATCGAATGAGGACGCCATTCAAGACCTCGCCTTCCACTCGCTGGAAAGTCTGGTCGCAGACATCGATTCGCTCGAAAGCTGGTCGCGCATCTGCATCGAGCACTTAGCCCACCACCAATCATGACCCAGCCCCTGACCTTCTCTCAACTCCCCCAGCAGCGCGTCTGGGGCGGACGCCTGCTCGAGACACGCCTCCAGCGCCCGCTCCCGGACCCTTCAGCCCCCTATGGCGAATCCTGGGACATGGTGGATCGAGAGGAGGCTCAAAGTATCGTCACCCTCGGGCCAGATTCGCTCCTGGGCCTGTCTTTGCATGAGCTGTGGACCCAGCACCGGGTGGCCGTCTTTGGCACTCCGCTGGCCGATCACCCCAGCCCACGCTTCCCGCTGCTGATGAAAATTCTCGATGCCCGCGAGGACCTCAGTCTGCAGGTGCATCCACCGGCGGCCATGGCGGAGCAACTCCAAGGAGAACCAAAGACGGAAATGTGGTTCGTGGCGCATGCCGAGCCCGGAGCTCAAATCTATGCCGGCCTGCGCCCAGACATCAGCCGCGAAGACTTCATCACCGCACTCAACAGTGGCCAGGTCGCCGACCTCGTGCATGTGCTGCACCCGAAATCGGGCGACTGCCTCTTCATTCCATCCGGGCGACTGCACGCGATCGGCGGTGGACTGCTGATCTATGAGATCCAGCAAAACAGTGACACCACCTACCGTGTCTTCGATTGGAATCGTCTGGGCCTTGATGGAAAACCCCGCACTTTGCACGTCGAAGAGTCGCTGGCATCCATCGATTTTTCAGACGTCGCCCCGGATTTCCAAACCCCAGATCCCGACGATAATCTGGTGACTTGTCCCTACTTTGAAGTGCGTCTTGGTGGCCCCGCCACCACACCGGTCATCGGCTGCCGACATCCTGAGGAGGGTTTGATCCTGGCCGTCACCCAGGGCCGACTTCAGGTCGGCACGTCTCCCGTGCTGAATACGGGGGACTTTGCCCTCCTGCCTCCAGTCAGACCCGTGTCCACAGAGAAGGGTCACAGCCTCGGGCATGAAACCACGCCAGATGCGCAGTGGTTGGAAATACGAGTGCCTCCCGTCTGACCAAGACCACCTCAGCCTTTGACCTTGCTGAGCAGTCTCACGCCATCGATGCGCATGGTTTTGTCCACGGCCTTGCACATGTCATAAATCGTCAACGCGGCAATGCTGGCCGCTGTCAGCGCCTCCATCTCCACACCCGTCGCCGCGATCGTGCGGGCCACGGTGGTGATGCGGATGCCACCCGCTTTTGCGTCTGGCGTAAAATCCACCGCCACCTTCGCCAATGGGATCTGATGGCAGAGCGGGATCAGCATTTGCGTCTGCTTGGCCGCCTGAATGCCAGCCACCCTGGCAACAGCCAGCACATCGCCCTTGGGAGTTTGACCGTTCGCGATGAGTTTGAGCGTCTTTTTATCCAGAGCAATGAAGGCTTCTGCTACCGCTTCCCTGGCCACGGCAGGTTTGGCCGAGACATCGACCATGGAGGCCCTGCCCGCCTCATCCAGATGACTCAAACGCTGCTGTGCTTTTTTCATGCGCCCATCCAACCACACAATCCTGGAAGCGCAAACCCGCCCTCAAGCTTCGCGCCGCCGCCTCAGCAGCGCGCCCACAATGGCCACCCCGACCATCATCGCGGACCCCGGCTCTGGCACTGGCAGAAGAAAGTTATTGAAGGTGTGATTGGCCACGTTCTCACCGAGGATAGCACCATCAATGTTGTCGGACATGAAGTGGATACCGCCATAAATCCGGCTCATGCCCGCCTCCAACGCCGCCTCCCTGAATCCACTGAAGGATCGCTCATACCCCGGCGGCAAAAATGGAGATTCCGTGCTCGAGCTGAAGGCGATGGTATCCGTCCCGAAAAAATTCCCCAAGATCGTGGCTCCCGTCATGCTGAAGGCACTGTGTCCGCTCGTGTAGGCTCCAAAGGACGGCGTCGGAATCAGCGGAATCCACGACGAATCCTGAATCGTCGCTGGATTGCCATCCATGCTGGCCGTCTGAATCGCAAACATCGGCCGCCACGAATCATAATAGATCTTTGCCTCCCAGGTAGCGATCCCGGTATCCGCTTGCGCCAACCCCAAGAGACCAAACAAGCGCGCATTTTGCTCGAGCGTCAGGCCTTGCTCCACGGAGATCGTCGCAGCGATCCGATTCCAATGGCCCGGTGGCGACGCCGTGCCCGGTCCATCCACCCAGAAGTAGGCGATGTTCGTCTGGTCCGTGGTTCGGCTCATGCTGTTCACACTTCCGAGCGCCCTCACCTGCTGAAAATCAGCCGTGTAGGCCGGACTTCTTATCCACGCCGTGTAGTTCGTGGGATTGAAACCATTGGGACCATTGGGTCGAAACTGATGGGCACTCGTCAGGCCAAACGGCGTCATCTCCGCCCATTGCGGTTTTAAAAATGACCCCACACCCGCCCCCCAAGCACCACTGCTGTCACCGGGTTGCCATCGGCCAGGCGTGCCCAAAGGCATCGGCTCATACGTTGAGACCCCGTCCCACCCATCCACGGCCCGCGCCGTGATCATCGCCTGCGCGGCCGCCATGCCCACCTCAATGCCCCGTGTCTTCGCGCCTCCATCCGCGATGCCACTCATCTGGCTCTCATAGAGCGCTGTGAAATTCGCAGCAAAAGAATTGCTCGGCCCATAGATATCCTGGTAGATCGACTGCATCACCATGTGCGCCGCCGCCGCCGCCGCGGCCGACATATCAATGTCCACCCCTGCTGTCACCGGATCAAAATACCCCAAATAGGCCGAATGCGTCCGCGTGATGGAATTGACCGCATCAAACACCGCTCCACCCAGCATGCCCATGGTCCGGGAATTTCCAGGCGGTGTCGCCGTGCTACCTTCTGCCGCAAACGTCTGCCGCATGAGCGCATTCCATTGCAAAACGACGTCTGCCCGGGTGGTCGAAGCCAAGCCCAGGAAGGCGACTAAGCCGACAATGGTGAGTCTTGGTGATAATAAAAGCATATTACTATAATTATTACAATAATATGACACCGCGTCAAGTCCCGAGTCAGCCTGCTAACGGACCATTGTTTCGCCTCGCCGTTGAGAAAAACCTCTGCTTGGACAGACCGTAGCCGACATCTTCAGCGGTCCACCAGTTGACCCAGCGCTGCAACCGCGCCAGAGTCGGCCCCATGAAC
>JBIIUD010000013.1:0-14144 GCA_044340175.1 Verrucomicrobiaceae bacterium | reverse complement strand
GACCTCGCGCACGAACACACACGGGCCGGGCTGCATTTACATGAACTCGTGCTTCACCCGCGAAGGCTTTCCGAGTGCGGGATCTTGGGTCAGCTATGCGCTCGGTTCCACGAATGAAAACCTGCCGACCTACATCGCAATTCAGGACGTGCGTGGCGAGCCGCCAAACGGCAAGGCCAACTGGAGCAATGGATTTCTCTCGGCGCAGTATCAAGCCGTGTCGATGGCGGCGCAGCAACCCCTACGCAATCTCGCGCGACCTGCTTCGATCAAAGCCGAAGATGAACAGGCGACGCGCGATTTTTTGAAGCTCATCAACGCCGAACACGCCGCCGCGAATCCTGGCAATGACGAACTCCGTGCCCGCATGGCCGCCTATGAACTCGCGGCCAAGATGCAACTCACCGCGCCCGAGGTCAGCGACCTTTCCTCTGAGCCACAGCATGTTCATGAACTCTACGGCACCGCAGACGCAAACAAGCTCAAGGCCGCCTACGCCAAGAACTGCCTGCTCGCCCGGCGCTTTCTGGAGCAAGGCGTGCGCTACGTTTCGCTCTACTGCGCCTCGCGCGCCAGTGCTGTCGATGGACTGCTCAACTGGGATGCCCACAAGACACTCAAGGCCGACTACGAGCGTCACTGCCCCATCTTTGATCAGCCCACCGCCGCGCTGCTCACCGACATGAAACAGCGTGGCCTTTTGGATGACGTGCTTGTCGTCTGGTGCACCGAGTTTGGCCGCATGCCCACGCACCAGGAAGGCACGAGTGGGCGCGATCACAATCCCGATGCTTTTACCACCTGGATGATGGGCGCAGGGGTGAAAGGCGGCGTCAGCTATGGCGAGACTGACGAATTCGGCCGCCGCGCCGCTGTCGACGTCGCTACCGTCTACGACTTCTACGCCACCGTGCTGCACCTGCTCGGCCTCGATCACGAGAAGCTCACCTATTACCACAATGGCGCCCAACGCCGCCTCACCGACGTGCATGGGCACGTTATTCAAAGGCTGTTGGGCTGAATTGAGGGAGGAGTGAAATATCCAATATCCAACAAGGAATAACCAAGTCTTAACCCAATGCCCAACAGAACCTACGACTTAGAGGATCGCTTCGTCGATTTCGCCGTTCGCGTCATCAGCGTCGTAGAGGCGCTTCCAGACACCAAGGCTGGCAAGCATGTCGCGAGTCAATTGGTGCGCTCGGGCACTTCACCTGCGCCAAACTATGGAGAAGCTCAGAGTGCTGAATCTCCCGCTGATTTCATCCACAAGCTCAAGGTGTCTCTCAAGGAACTCCGAGAGACCAACGTCTGGCTCAAGATCATCGAGCGAAAGCCGCTTTGTGAGCCGGCTAATCTTAAAGCTATTCGGCAAGAGTGTGATGAACTGATCGCCATCTTGGTGACGAGCGTGAAGACCGCTCAACGAAATGCGAAAGGCAACGGCCAGTGACCGGTGCCATCATCAAATCCAATAGCCAATAGCCAACAAGGAATTTCCAAGTCTGCAGGAAAAAACAAACTTCACCTCATGCTCATCACCTCTCAGTCTCAGAAACTTGGTCATTCATTATTCCTTGTTGGATATTGGATATTCCTCACTTCTTCCCTCCTCGCTGCCGATCCTGCAGGCACCGCCTTCTTTGAGCAAAAAATCCGGCCCGTGCTGGTGGAGCATTGTTACTCCTGCCACAGCGCTGAAGCGAAGAAACTCAAGGGCAACCTGTACCTCGACTCCAAAGCGGGCTGGGAAAAAGGCGGCGACAGTGGCGAGCCTGCCATCTTACCCGGCAAGCCCGACGAGAGCCTGCTCATCCGCACCGTGCAGCACCTCGAAGAGGACTTGGAGATGCCGCCCAAGAAACCCAAGTTGCCAGATGCGGTCATTGCCGATCTCGTGATGTGGGTGAAGATGGGTGCCCCCGATCCACGGGATGGCGTCAAGATCACCGCTAAGCGAGGTGACAAGTCGTGGTGGTCGCTGCAGCCGAACCGTGCCGACCTCAATACGGCTGGAGGCATTGATGAATTCATCGAAGCGAAGCTCAAAGAAAAGGGCCTCGATTTCAGTCCACCTTCCGATCCCCGTACGCTCATTCGCCGCATGACGTATGATCTTCATGGCCTACCGCCGACTACGGAGGATGTGGAGGCGTTTGCAGAAGACCAAAAATCTAACACGCGTGCTATTGAAGACCTGATTGAGCGACTTCTCGCTTCTCCCCGCTATGGCGAGCGCTGGGGCCGCCACTGGCTGGACGTGATTCGTTTTGGCGAAAGCAATGGCTTCGAGCGCAACTTCATCATTGATGACCTTTGGCCTTTCCGCGACTACGTCATCCAGTCCATCAACGACGACAAACCGTTCAACCAGTTCATCATCGAGCACCTCGCGGGCGATGTCATCTCGCCAGACGATCCGCAAGTCAGCATCGGCAGCGCCTTCCTCGTCGCAGGGCCCTATGATGATGTCGGCAATCAAGATGTCGTCGCGCAAAAGAACATCCGTGCCGCCACTCTGGATGACATGATCACGGCCACCAGCGGCGCATTCCTTGGCCTCACCATCAACTGCGCACGCTGCCACGATCACAAGTTTGATCCCATTCCCGCAGAGGATTACTACCGCATCCGCGCCGCTTTTGAGGGTGTCACCCATGGTCGCCGCGTGGTGGCGACGAAACAACAGCGCGAAACTCATGCAAAGGCCCTTCAGCCGTTGAACCGTCAACTGGCGGCACTCACCCAAGAGCAGAATACCTTGGAAGAAAACATCAGCACCCGCGCCAAAGCGGCCGCTGCCAAAAACAAACCCACTAGGGCAAAAGTGGACCCCCACGGCACGGAAGAGCGTTTTCAGGCAGTGGAAGCCAAACAACTGCGGTTTGTCATTCATGGCCTGACTTCTGATTTTGACAAAAAAGGCCCCCGCGGAGCAGGGGGGGGAGGTAAACTGACCGAGTTCCAAGTGTGGAGCCCTGATGGCAAAAACGTGGCCCTTGCCACCCATGGCACCCAAGCCGAAGGCGCAAAATCAACCACCGCTGAGGACTTCCCCGAGGCGTACGGTCCGCAATACTGCATCGATGGCACCACGGGCGAGGCGTGGTTTATCGGCCAACCCGCCGTGCTCACCCTCACCTTTGCCAAGCCCGAAACCATTGAGCGCATCGTTTTCATCAACGCACGCGGTGAACGTGGCACGGATGAAAGTAAAGTGCGCGGGGCCACCCCGACGGAGTACGAGGTGCAAGTCTCGCTCGATGGCCAGACGTGGCAAACCGTCGCCAGTCATGCTGGTCGTGAACCCTGGTCCCCCGCCCACGGCATTGCCGATGCTCGGCTGCAAATCATCACCGCCGATGAGAGCACCCAGCTCGCCGATCTCAAGAAACGCATCACCCAGGTGAATGCCCAGATCGCCCAGGTACCGAAGCTCACTCCCATCTGGGCCGGCCAATTTGCTCAGCCAAAAGAAAAAACCTTCTTTCATAGAGGTGGCGACCCCATGAAACCCGGCGCAGAGATCCTGCCCGCCAGCCTGAGCGTGCTCGATGCCAGCACAAAACCTTTCCAACTGGTCGCCGACGCTCCCGAATCCGAACGCCGACTCGCTTTGGCCAAGTGGATCGTTTCGCCCGAGAACCCGCTCACCCCTCGGGTGCTTGCCAATCGTGTGTGGCAGCATCACTTCGGCACCGGCCTTGTCGATACCCCGAGTGACTTTGGCTTCCTCGGTAGCCAACCGACACATCCCGAGTTGCTCGATTATCTCGCCGCGTGCCTCGTCGCAAACGGCTGGAAGCTGAAAGCTCTTCATCGCGAGATTTTGCTTTCCAAGACCTACCAGCAAAGCGCTGGGCATCGTGAAGATGGAGCGAAAGCCGACGCCGCCACCCGCCTGCTCTGGCGGTTTCCCCCGCGCCGCCTCAGTGCCGAGGAAATCCGGGATACCATGCTTAACGTCGCCGGTAAGCTGCAACTTGAGCCGATGGGGGGCCCAGGCTTCCGTCTCTACAAGTTCACCCAAAACAACGTCAGCACCTACTTCCCGCTCGATACGCACGGCCCCGAGACCTACCGCCGCGCCGTGTATCATCAAAACGCCCGCGCCAGTGTCGTCGATGTCCTCACCGACTTCGACCTCCCTGACATCGCCTTTGCCGCACCCAAGCGAGCCAATACCACCACACCGCTCCAAGCTCTCACCTTGTTCAATCACCGTTTCACGCTCGACATGGCGGATGCTCTGGCAAAACACATCGACGGTCCAGAAGCCGTGGAGACGGCCTACCGTCTGCTTTTCCAACGGCAGCCAACCGCTAAGGAGTCCGGAGCCGCTCAAGGGCTCATCGCCAAACACGGCCTTCCATCCTTTTGCCGCGCCTTGCTCAACGCGAACGAACTTCTCTATCTCGAATGAATCCCAAACCCCTGACAGCAAATCCCAATCCATTTTTCTGCCTCCCTTTGCTGTCCGCTAAATCCATTTCATGAACGCCCTTCTCAACCGCCGCAGCTTCCTTTCCCAGACCGTCCACGGTCTCGGCAGCATCGCCTTTCTCGATCTGCTCTCACGCCAGAACCTATTGGCCTCATCTGGACCGATCCGACCCCTCATCGACCCATCGCATCCCTTTGCGGCTCGCAAGCCACACTTCGCGCCGAAGGCCAAACGCGTCGTCATGGTCTTTTGCAGCGGTGCCTTGAGCCATGTCGATACCTTCGACTACAAGCCCGCGCTCTTCAAATACCACGACCAACCCATGCCCGGCGGTAGCGTCGTCACCTTCCAGGGTGAGCAAGGAAACCTTATCAAACCGCTGCGCGACTTCAAACCCCGCGGCCAGTCCGGCAAGATGACGTCTGACCTTCTGCCCAAGCTCGGCGAGTGCGCGGACGACTTCTTTTTCCTCCACGGCATGACGTCGAAGACAAACACGCACGGCCCCGGCGAGACCTTCATGTCCACTGGGCAAACGCTCGAAGGTTTTCCCTCCGCCGGAGCCTGGGTGAACTACGCGCTCGGCACTGAAAACGAAAACCTGCCGTCCTACATCGCCATTCCTGATCCGCGCGGCAATCCGCAAGCTGCGGGCAACAACTGGAGCGCCGCGTTTTTGCCCGCGGCGTATCAAGGGACCGCTTTCAATGCCGAAAACCCCATCCGCTTCCTCGCTCGACCCGACGGTATCTCCAACAGCACCGACCGCGCTACGGCAGACTTTTTGAAGCGACTGAATCAGCGCCATCTCGAAAAGTTTCCCGGTGACAGTGAGCTCGCCGCGCGCATCTCCAGCTACGAACTCGCGGCCAAGATGCAGATGACCGTGCCCTCGCTCACTGATCTCAGCAGCGAACCTGCGCACGTTTTGAAAATGTATGGCGCGGACGATCCCACGAACGCTGTGAAGGCTGGCTACGCCAAAAACTGCATCCTCGCGCGTCGTCTGTGCGAACAAGGCGTGCGCTTCGTACAGGTTTTTAACGGCGCCTATGCCATGGGCGAAGGTGTCGGCAATTGGGACGGCCACAAAACCATCGCCTCCCAATACCCTGGGCATGCCGAGATCCTCGATCAACCCACTGCCGCGCTCTTTAAAGATCTCAAGCAGCGTGGATTGCTTGCCGACACGCTCTTTGTTTTCTGCACCGAGTTCGGCCGCATGCCGACCTTCCAAAAAGGCGCCTCTGGTCGCGATCACAACCCCAGTGGCTTCACCTGCATCCTCGCCGGAGCCGGGGTTCAAAACGGTGCCAAACACCATGGTGAGACCGACGAATTCGGCTGGAAAGCCGCCGTCGATGTCACCACCGTCTATGACCTGCACGCCACCATCCTGCACCTGCTCGGCCTCGATCACGAACGCCTCACGTATTACAACAACGGCTTCGAACGCCGCCTCACTGACGTCCATGGGCATGTGATCCAAAGCGGACTCGCATGATGTAACCCTTGCCAAGCCGCTGACACAAAGCTCTCAAACCATGAAGCGCCTCCTTTCCGTTTTTTTCGTCCCTTCAGTCCTTCTCTCCGCCGACTTCGACCGCGAGATCCGCCCCCTTTTGCAAAAGCACTGCATCGAATGCCACGGCGAGAAAAAACAGAAAGGCGAGCTCCGTCTCGATGCCAAAGTCCATGCCTTCAAAGGCGGTCACGACGGCCCTGCCATCGTTGTTGGCAAGGCGGAGGCCTCACCGATCTTCCAGCGCGTCACCAGCACGGATGAAGACGAAAAAATGCCCCCCAAAGGCGATGGCCTGAAACCTGATGAGATCGCCCTTTTAAAGAGCTGGATCGACGCCGGTGCCACATGGCCCGAAAACGCCACCGACAAGGCGGCCCTCATCGACAAGCGCCTCCAGCACTGGTCCGTGCAGCCCATCCGCAAAACCTTCCCTGCTACCGCGAGTATCGACACCTTCATCGAAGCCAAACTTCGGGAGAACAAACTCACACTTTCACCTGAAGCCGACGCACGCACCCTCACCCGCCGCCTCCACTTTGATCTCCTCGGCCTTCCACCGTCGGACCCGTCCGACCAAACCTACGAGGCCCTCGTCGATTCCCTCATCGCCTCACCCCACTTCGGCGAACGTCAAGCCCGTCACTGGCTCGACATCGTCCACTACGCCGACACACACGGCTTTGAGCGCGACCAGCTCCGCCCAAACGCCTGGCGTTACCGCGACTACGTCATCGACTCCTTCAATACCGACAAACCGTACAACCAGTTCATCAAGGAACAAATCGCCGGTGATCTTTTGCCAAAGCCAAACCTCACCGCACTCGGTTTCCTCGCCGCTGGACCGTGGGACTTCGTTGGTCAGTTGGAAACGCGGTCCGAAATGCTGCGCCGTGCCGCACGCGCTCTCGATCTCGATGACATGGTCACGCAGACACTCACCTCCACCATGGGCATCACCATCAACTGCGCCCGCTGCCACGACCACAAACTTGATCCCATCACGCAGGAGGAATACTTCCGCCTGTGGGCCGTCTTTGCTGGCGTGAAGCGCGGCGACCTCGAAACCGATCCCGAGGAGTCAAAACGCATCGCTGCAGAAAAGAGTCGCCTGAGCAATGCACTGGCCGCCACGCAAGCCCAGATCACCAAGCTGGCGGGAGAGGGCCTGGAACTTGCAAAGCTACTGCCAGAAGCCTCTGGCATTGACATCCGCAATGGCTCGATCACCAAGGACAAGCTTGGCTATTTCCGTGACATCGTGCCCAACAAGAAAGTAGCCGTGCCCGCCGCGCCCTCCATCCTATCAGTCTTCCTGCCCAACGGTCCCGCTCCCATCCCTAGCACCAGCGGCCATTTTTGGGATGCCATCGCCAACCGTCCACTGAATGCCCAGCGCAGCACCAAGCTCGGCACTACCGACTACGCCACCAAGGGGCATAGCCTGCTCGCCATGCATGCCAACAGCGGCATCACTTTCGACCTTCCTCAACTCCGTGCGCAAGGCGGTCTCAAAGCCATGCGCTTGACCGGCCTCATCGGCTTCGGTGCTGACAAGGCAGCCGCCGCATCAAAAGCCGACTTCACGGTTTTGGTTGATGCCGAATTGAAGTTTCAAAAGCTCAAGCTGCGTAAAGACGAAACGGCCGCACTCGACATCATGGTGCCGGCCGAAGCCAAGACACTTACCTTCATCGCCACTGACGGGGGCGATGGTATCGGCAACGATATCCTCTTCATTGGGGATGCCAAACTGGTGCCCGAAGTGGCTGGAACTCGCCTCAGCGAGTCCGATGCGGCCACCTTGAATAAGCTCCGTGCCAGCGCCGCGAAACTCGATGCTGAGATCAAAGCTCTGCCCGCGCCTGATAAGGTTTATGCCATCGTATCCAACGAAAAGCCCCCTGTCATCAAAGTGCAGCGGCGCGGCAATCCCGATGACGAAGCGCAAGAAGTTACCCCCGGCACCTTTGCCTGGGCAAAGCATGCGCCCGCCCATCTAGGTGACAACCAAACCCCGGAAGCGCAGCGCCGACTTGCCCTCGCCAACTGGATCACGCATCCCGAAAACCCACTCACCGCTCGCGTCATCGTCAACCGCCTCTGGCATCATCACTTCGGTCAAGGCCTCGTCACTACGCCTAGCGATTTTGGTCTCGGCGGCGATGCTCCAAGCCATCCCGAGTTGCTCGATTTCCTGGCAAATGAACTCATCACGCGCGGCTGGAGCTTGAAGCACATTCACAAGCTCATTCTCATGAGCCGCACTTATCGTCAATCAAGCGCTGCCCATCACGCTTCAAAGTTTGACTCCGGCAACCGGCTGCTCGCCCGCCAAAATCCCCGGCGGCTCGACGCCGAAACCCTGCGCGACACCGTCCTTGCTGTCTCCGGAAAGCTGAACCTCCAGCGGGGAGGCCCCGGTTACCGTGACTTCAACTACACCGAGGCCTACGCACCAATCTACGACTACATCACCCCCGACAAACCCGAGCTTTGGCGGCGCAGCATTTATCGATTCATCGTGCGCACAACGCCGAACCAATTCATGTCCACCCTCGACTGCCCTGATCCCGCCAACTTCACGCCTGCCCGTGCCCAAACCACCACCGCTCTGCAGGCCCTGACGCTCTCCAACAATGAGTTCATGCTCCAGCAGGCTCGCTACCTCGCTGAGCGCGTCCAAAAAGAAACCCATGACGCCGATTCCGCTATCAACCGCGCCTTCCAGCTCGCCTTTCAACGCGCAGCGACGCCCGAGGAACACGCCGCCGCGAGGCCGATCGACCTGTTCTCGCTCTGTCGTATGCTTTTGAATGCGAATGAATTCGTGTATGTGGACTGATCTCCAGCTTTGCCTATGAATCCTTTAGCCCTCCTCTTGTTAGTCGCTTTCACACTCCTGACTCCGCTCAGAGCAGCGGATCCACTCGTGTGTGACTGGACGTTCTCCGGCGGCGGCACCACGCATGATAAAACCCGTGCGGTCACCACCGATGCGGCCGGGAATGTCTTCCTGGCCTCCGAATGCGTGGGTGATGCTGCCTTTGGTCCCTTTCATCACCACACGGCGGGCGGCATGGACATGTGCCTCACCAAACTCGATCCTGCCGGACAGCCGCTCTGGGTCGCTAGCCTGGGAGGCAGTGGAACCGACCGCGCTTACGGTGTCGTCACTGACCCCGATGGCAACGTCTACGTGACCGGTCACTTCGACAGCACCGATGCTGTTTTTGATGACAAACCCCTGCCGAACTCGGGTGATTACGATATCTTCACTGCCAAGTTCTCTCCATCTGGAAAAAGCCTCTGGGTGCGCGTCAAAGGCAGCCCAGGCTACGATTACGGTCATGGCATTGCCATCGATTCGAAAGGCCATCTCCTCGTCACGGGTGCCCTCAACCGTCAGATTTTCTGCACGAAGTACGATGCCGAGGGCAACGAAATTTGGCACCGCACCCCCACCGGTTCCGTCTCTGGCAGTGGGCATGGCATCGCCGTGGATGGCCAAGATCACATCTACCTCGGCGGCAATGCCTCAGGCTCAGGTGCCTTTGACAAGGCCCGCATTGATGCCAAAACCACGGCCGCTGTGATCGTCAAACTCAACCCGCAAGGCGACGCCATTTGGGCCAGCGTCATCCCAGGCACGCCCTCGGCTTTGTATCATGAGATCACCTGCGACTCGCAAGGCCGCGTTTGGGGTGTCGGCATGTTCAAGGGCAGCGTCACCGTGGCCGAACAGACCTTCAAAAGCTCGGGTGAAAAAGACACCGACGGTCTCATCGTTCATCTCGATGCCTCCGGCCAAGTCCAGTGGGCCCAGCATCTGCAAGGCCCCGGCACCGACTACTGCCTCGGCGTCGCCACGGACGACCGCGGCACTGCTTTCGTCTGCGGCGACTTTAACCAAGACACCACCCTCGCGGGTCATGCCCTCGTCACACGCGGTAGCGGTGACATCTTCATCGCGGCCTTTGATCTGAAGGGGGCACTCTCATGGGTGCAACACGCTGGCGGAAAGTTGAATGACAGCGCCTACCCCATCACTTACCGTACTCCCGGGGAGCTCATCATCGCGGGAGCTACCGCCGCCCCCGCCACCTTTGGCCGCAAGGTCGTGACATCTTCTGGAAGCAGTGACCTCTATGCGGCAAAGTGGAGGTTGTTGGCCCCGCCGTGAGGTTTGGGCCCTTTCTGTTCATAGGGGCATGAAATCTGATTCTTGGAAGGCATCGACTTCGCGGAGCCAGCGCGTCTGCACAAAGGCCACATGGTCGGGATGCGCGCTGTAGGCGTCGTAATCAGCCTGGGTGGCGAACTTCATGGTGATGCCGTGCGTGTGATCGAGCTGGGAACTGACCTGGCGGCGGATGGCGAAGTCGCGCACGCTGGGCAGGCGGGCCAGTTCGGCCGCAGCGGCAAGGAAGAAGGCTTCCTCCAGAGAGCCTAGAGGGTGCTTCAGGCGGAAGGTGACGGTGTGTTCGATCATGGCAAATGGAGGCGGATCAAAAGACGTCGCGAGTCAAGGGGCGGACGCTGCGCAGGGCTTCGGCGTAGGGTACGCCGCAGGCGGCACCACGATAGCGGGCGAGCACGGTCTTGGCTTCGACAGCGGCGTCTTTGGCGGGGTCGAAGGGTTTGTTGCGCACGTAGGCCATGAGGCCGCCCAGCCATTCCTGCACACCGGACCATTCCGCGCTCACGTCCACGTAGGTGTCAGGCGTGAAATCGATGGTGTGGCCGGGGCCGTTGTCATACCAGAAGACTTGGGAGGGGCTGCGGGCATTGTCATTGCCGGAGAGACGCCCCGGCTGAAACAACGCGGCGTGGCAGATGGAAGAGGCCGTCTCGTGATCGGGATGGCGGTCCTGCCGCCAGAGCATGAAGGCGGTGTCAGGTTGGACTTCGGCGACGACTTGCGCGACCTCCCGCTTGATTTCCAGGGTGTCTTCAAAGCCCATGCTAGCGTGCTTCAAGAAGCGCATCTCGATGCCGCGCTCGGCGGCGAGCTCAGTCGTTTTGTCCAGCAGACCCTTTTCACGACCGCTGACGGGCGGCCAATTGGTGTAGTCGCCGATGAGGCTGAGGATGACGACGCGATGATGAGCGCGCACGGCTTTGAGCAGAATGCCTGGGATGCCGAAGGGGCAGTCGTCATAGTGGGCTCCGAGGGCGAGGAGTGTTTTGGCCATGGATAAAGAAACGAGCGCAGGCGCGGGATTTCGCAGGGGGTGGTGGAGATACTGCTCCGTGTTATCTGGGTGAGTGATTTCCAGCAGATTCAAGGAGGCCAGCAGATTTGTCTTTGCCATCTGCTGGTCGCAAAAAGCCTTCACCGCCCTTGATGCCGTGCATGAACGACGACCTTGAAAGCACCGCCTGCGCCTTCGGGGTGGAAGAGGTGGTGGTCGGCGGGGGTTCGTGGGGATATGCGGTGGGACTGGAGGAAGGCGGCTTGGGTGTCGTAAAAGGTTTCGGTCAGGCCGAGTTCGCTGGCCCAAGCGCGGTAGTCGGTGAAGTTGATGTCGGCGGTGAGGTCCTGGCGACCGATGTTCTGATACAGCGCCGGGCCGTCCACGCGCTGCTGCATGAAGTAACCGCGCAATGTGCCACGGGGTCGGCGCTGGTAGAGGGCAGGGAAGGTATCGCCATAGTCGATGGTAAGCATTTGGCCGGATCTCCAGTGGGGGGTCCAGCCAATGAGCCAGTCGCGCACGCTGGCGTGGACTTCGACGCGCTGACCAGGCGCCAGGCTTTCGGTTTGGAAGGCGGCCGCCCAGGGCAGAGGCTCACATTCTCGCGGTTCTTCGGTGGGGTTTCCCTCTTTTGAGAATCCCACCCAGATTTCTTGCCAGCGATCCGCCGCTTTTTCCAGGAGGCGGCAGGGGAAGGCGTCGAGGAGTTCGTTGTGGTAGAGGAGGGCGTGGCCTCCGGTGTGACTGAGGGCTTCCTCCAAATGAGTCCACCACGTCACGGAGCCGCCACGCAGGGTCTGCTGCTGACGTTCCTTCATGACGGGTGAGGTCTCGACGATGTGCCAGCGCAGTCGGCGGCGTGTCCACCAGCCGAGTTCGGCGCGCACCTGCGCCATGAGGGTGCCCGTGCCGGCGCCGATCTCGATGACGTCGCGAATGGCCGGCTGCCCAGCGAGCGCAGTCTTCAACCAACGCGCGATGCCTTGCCCCAGAACCGGTGAAAGGGTGGCGCTGGTGGTGAAATCGCCACCCCGCCCGACGGTTTGGATTTTCCGACTGTAGTAACCGCGCTGCGGATCAAAAAGCGCCCGCTGCATGAAGCGGTGAAAGGGCTCCACTTCAGGCTCCATAAGCGGCGATGACTTCTTCAGCAAGGATTTGCAGCCCCTCGCGCACCACGGTTTCAGGCTGAGAGAAGGTGATGCGCAGGCACTCGTGCTGGTGGGCCCAGGGCTCGGAGAGGCCAAAGAAAAAGTAGTGGCCGGGCACGACGAGGACCTTGCGCCGCTTGAGGCGCTGGTAGAGCTCGGCGGTGGGAATGGGGCAGTCTTTGAGCCAGAGCCAGAGGAAGAATGCCCCCTCGCTGGCGTGCAGGGCATAGGGGACGCGGTCGCCGAGAGCCTCACGCAACAGGCGATTGGCGAGCTGGCTTTTGGCTTCGTAAAAGGGGCGGATGATCTCGCGTGCGCAGCGGGTGAGGCGGTCGCCTTCGAGCAGTGGCAGCAGCAGCGCCTGACCGATGTTGCCATTGGCCAAGGCGAGCACCGCGTTCATGTTGGCCAAGGCGGTGGTGACGCGTTCGTGGGCGACGATGACGGAGGTGCGCACCCCCGGCAGGCCGAGTTTGGAGAGGCTGATGGAGACGATGAGGTTCTCGTCCCACACCGCCTGCCAGTCCGTGTAGATGGCACCGGGAAAAGGCATGCCATAGGCTTGGTCGAGGATCAGTGGGATGCCGTGCGCTGCAGCGATCCCACGCAGGGTGGCGAGTTCTTCGGAGTTGATCACGTTGCCCGTGGGATTGGTGGGGCAGGACAGGCAGAGCGCGGCGATCTCAGGTGTCAGCGCGGCCCGCAGGCGATCGAAGTCGATGTGATATTTGAAGGTGTGGTCGGGCAATTCCGTGATGGCACCCGGGATGGAGACAAACGCATCGGGGTGCAACGCTTGATTGGCGTAGCCGATGTATTCGGGGGCGATGGGGAAAAGGATCTTCTTTTTGCCATCGTGGCCCGCCAGCAGAGTGAAGAGGTCAAAGAAAGCCGCTTGGCCGCCGGGCATGACGACGATGTTTTTTGCCTCACAGGTCCAACCGCATTCACGCTGAAGGAAGGCGGCGAAGGCGCGGCGGAAGGCAGGGCTACCACCAGGAGGGTCATAATTCACCAGGGCGCGGTCGAGGCGATCGGGTTCGTTTTGCACCAAGGTCAGCCACTGCTCGCGCCAGATGGCCTGCATCTCAGGGATGGCGGCAGGATTACCGCCGCCGAGCATGCGCATTTCAGGTTCGCTGGAGAGCGCCCGACCCAGGTCGTCCATCAGTTCTTGGATGCCACACGGGCCCCCCAATTTTTCACCCAGCGTAGAAAAAGAAAACATGACCCGCTACCATGGACGCCCTCCGCCCAGGCGCGCAAGTCGAACTCTTTCGTCTGAACCCGCCATGGGGAGCGGTGAGAAATGTCACATGAGAGCGGGGAAATGCGGCAAGCTTTGGGCGTGGGGTTGCGTTGATTGGTTCGCGCGGTAGGCTTAGCGGCCTGTTCGGCGTTTTTCATCATCCTCCCAGACCATGCCCGCTCTTAAACTCACCACCACGCAATGGCTCATCTGCATCATTGCCTCCATCGGTTTCGCCTTTGACATTTATGAGCTGCTGATGCTGCCACTCATCGTAAAGCCGGCCTTAGCGGCGTTGGGTGGGCTAGGTCCAGACGGGGTGCCGCTGCTGCTGCCAGGGACACCGGCGTTCACCGAATGGGCGCGAATGCTATTCTTTATCCCCGCTATTGCAGGCGGAGTGTTTGGTCTGCTTGGGGGGTACCTGACGGACCTGTTGGGGCGGCGCCGGGTGCTGACGTTCAGCATTCTGCTCTATGCCTTTGCGGCCTGCGCGGCGGGCTTTTCGCAAAACCTTTACCAATTGCTGTTCTTCCGCTGCTTGGTGTTCATCGGCGTATGCGTGGAGTTTGTGGCGGCC
>JBIIUD010000484.1:0-3631 GCA_044340175.1 Verrucomicrobiaceae bacterium | reverse complement strand
GCTCGAAGCCTTATAAAACGGGCGTTCCAGCCCATCTGGGCTAATCCCTATGTGCTAAGGGGTGCGGCGGTTGTAAAAACTGCCATTTTGCAATTTTCGCAATGTCCTAAAAAAGCCGTTAAACCACTCAGGCGGCTCAGCATCAAAGGGCAAATTGAAATAACCGAACACGGCTTGGGTTCGGTCAAAAATCTGGCGCTCGCTCATGCCGGCGCGTTCGCACAGATCATTCATTGGGCCGGAGCAGCCACTGATAAATTTAAGAATCTCCAACGGCTCAACACCGACTTGTTCCTGCTTTCGTCCCTGCACTTTCAGGGCGTCCATGGAGTGGAGACAACACATCACCATCACCATCACCATCACCATCACCATCACCATCACCATCACCATCACCATCAAGTTCTCCGTGTCCAGATTGTAGAAATACAGCCAGTAGGGCCAGCGCTGCCAGAGTTGCAAAAGTCTGATGCTTCAGTCCCGCCATCGCCGCAAATTACGACCCCAATAGTCCGCTGTGTTCTAACTCCCTCACCAGATCGACTTGCCATTCGACTTGGTCCACCACCCGCTTGCGTCGCGCTTCAAGATCAGCGCTTGTTCATTCATTACAAATAGCAAAATAGGAGGGTTTGTTGAGTACCTCTCAAAGAGGTGTGGATAATTCGCCAGTAGGTTTTGTCGGTCTTTGCCGCGACGCGGTTTACCCAGTTGTTTGACAGGTGCTGCGGCTGGACTTTTGCATACCAGGATGACGCTCGAGAATGTCGGCAGCCGACGACGTTCAGATGAAAGACTTAGGATAGGCATTGTGCGCAGCGATGTGAGCCCCGATGGCGCTTTTGAGTTTTTTTGATGCTGTGGAAGACGCCGCGCTGCGAACTCTTGTCGGTCAGGTCGCGAAAGAACCGCTCCACCATGTTGAGCCATTAGGCGCTGGTGGGAGTGAAGTGAAACTGGAACCGAGGGTTACGCTGTTGCCACGCCTGCACCTTTGGATGTTTGTGGGTTGCATAGTTCTCACAGATCAGATGCACGTCCTTTCCCTCCGAATTGGTCGTGTCACGCAATCGCAGAAAGGCCACCCACTCCTGGTGCCGATGCTTCTACATGCATTTGCCTGTTATGCTGCCTTCGGCGGTGTTCATTGCAGCAAACAGTGAGACCGTGCCGTTGCGCTTGTAGTCGTGCGTTATGGTCTGGCAGCGGCCTTTCTTCATTGACAGTCCGGGCTTAATGCGGTCCAGCGCCAGGATCTGGCGTTCCTTGTCGCATGAGAGCACGATGGCGTGCTCCGGTGGCGAAAGATAAAGTCCGACGATGTCTTCGAGCTTCTCCTCAAAGTGCTTGCCCTTTGGATAGCTGGAAGCGCTCTCTCGTTGCCGTTACGGACTGCTTCGCGCACGGCTGATTCGTTTCTGCTTGGCGCGCTCTGCTGCTATCAGTTCAATGACGGGAGCAACTCTCATGAGTTGCTGACTATTAGCTCTGTAATATAAACAGCAATCTGACAAGGCAACGCTTAGGAGATTGACTGGGCTGAAAATCAAGTGAATATTCCCCTCCTATCCAAAGCACAATCTTCCCTGAGGTATCCATGACACACTCCTTGTTCCTCCTACTGGCCCGCGTCCTTTTTTCGGTTTGTGTCACTGCAATGGTCAACTGCACCGCTTGGGGGGCGCAGACTGTTCAAACTCTCAATCTTGTGCATGGATGGAATGCTGTCTGGCTGGAAGTGAAGCCCACGGATGTCAGTGGTGGTGGCTTGACCTGTGCCCAAGTCTTTCAGTCGAACGATTTCCTGATCGACCGGGTGGCCAGCCCCGTTGGCGAAATCGGCACGGCGGAGTTCACTTCAGATCCTGAAAGCCTTTTCAACCAAGGCGGATGGGATGTCTGGGCGGCGAATCCGCAATCGGGCGAGACGGCCAACGTCGCCATCCGCGCCAACCACGCTTATCTGGTCCATGTATCGCCCAAGACGGGCTTTGCCCAAGACGGGAGCCCGGCCGGAGTTTTGAACGTTCAGGGCGAAGTGGTGTTTTACCGGCCCGCATGGACGAAGGGCGAATACAACCTCGTCGGCTTCGGTGTGCAAGGTGCGCCCACCTTTGTGTCGCTGATGGCGGGTTCCGGTGTCACGGTTGACGGGCCGCTCGGGGCCGCGGCGAACGTGCAGAAGCTGAACTCGGGGACCGGGGCGTGGGAGCCGGTCAAGGGAACGGACGCAGTCCAAAGCGGCCAGGCCTACTGGATCAATGTGCCCTACACCCTTGCAGGCAAAGGCTGGACCGGGCCGGTGGAGACAGATTTCTCAGGGGCGGTTTCCGGCACATGGAATTTTGGATCAGGGCCAGGCTCCCTCGCCGTGCTCAACCCCGACGCCCCGGCCGCCGATCCGGTGCTCATGACTCCCGGTGAGCTGACATTCTCCAACCTTGAGGGCAGCGGCGGCGCTGCGCACCAGATATCCATTACTCGTCTCGCTGCGGCAGGCACCGATTCCGGCTCCAATGATCTTCAGCTTTGGGCTTTGGAAGCCGTTCCCCAAGAATTGAAGTGGCAGACGCAAACCGTCGATTGGCTCGCAGGTTGGCAGGTGGCCAATGTGACCGCCGGAGGAAGCCGCTCGATCACCGTCGGCGTAAGGCGGAACTGGAGTAGCGGGCTCAATTTCCGCGAGCACCTTTATCGGGTTAGCGTCTCGCTGAGCGGGGGCTCCGTGTATCGCTGGTTGCCAGTAAGGGCCATCAATACCGACCTCCCGCCCACGCCGGGTTCCACCGAGCCCGCCAGCCCGTTCGCCGGTCTCTGGGCGGGACAGATCATTCTCAGTTCGGTCACCAGCCTGGGCACCGCAGGCTCACCCGTGCAGGCCACTGCCAGCGAATTGCCGATGCAGATCTTCATCCACGTCGATTCGGCAGGGCAGGCGCGTCTGGTGCCCCGCTCCATCCTGATGCAGACGAAAACCGCCTCGCCGGACATCACCCCCACCCAAGTCCTGGTTGTCGACGAGACGCGCATTCCTTATCTGGACGGCGTTCAGGAGCGTAGTGGTGGGACCCGCGTCGGCCTGCGGTTGGAGACCGTCACCTTTGACCTGCCACGGGATCTCAGCGCCGCCCATCTTTCCGCCTCGCTGCGCGGCAAGGTGGCCACGGCGCAGGGCGTCGCCAATCCCGCCGATGTGGCTGATGGAGACGTGCTCGACTACTTTGCCTTGGCTTCGCGAACGTCCCGTCCGCCGGACCTGCCGGAAACCTACCATCTTTCGTGGCCTCTGGACGGGCAGCTCGGCGTTGGTCGCACGATGGGAACCGGCGCCTCGTCGCCCCTCACGCTCGACGCCTTCCATCGCAGCAATCCCTTCCGGCATGCCTTCCATCCCCAGCACGGTGCCGGTTACACCGTTTCCCGCAGCTTCTCGATCACCTTCGACGCGGCACCCGATCCCACCATCCTCACCGGCACCTACCAGGAAATCACCCGCGGTCTCGCCCGGCAGGACATCGTCTCAAAGGGTGGCATCTCGCTGCGCCGCATCTCCACCGCCGACACCCTCCAGTAATCTCCCATGTTTTTCCCAGCCATGCACCTATCATTTTCCACCAACCGGGCTGAACGA
>JBIIUD010000012.1:0-14176 GCA_044340175.1 Verrucomicrobiaceae bacterium | reverse complement strand
CAAGATTTCGTTCGGCAGCTTCAATCTCCGTCATAACGTTTGGGTTCGCCTGAAGCGCACAGAACTGGTCCACAGTGAGCGCACCACGTTCGGCGGCAGGGATAGCTGATTCGCGTTGGCGTAGGGTGCGGTTGTGGACTTCGACCTGCGCTACAAGATTTTGTAGCTGTTGACTCAGCGCGACTCCTTGCGAACCTAAAATCAGTTCGTGCAGATTCTGGCGGTGGTCTCCCCCTACAACAAGTCCTGAATAAACGTTTTGGTCGATAAACACGTCATCGAAGACCACCATGTTCGCGAGGTTCCGATTCCAAGCGCCATTTTGGAACATGGCTGCGGGTGGGCCACCAGCACATCCAATAATCACATGTGGAGGATGCTGCGCGGCGAGGCGCCTACGCTCCACAATCGGAATTGCGTCACCAGTTGCCAAAGACCGAAGAATTGCGGCGAGCGTCGTCTTGCCTCGACCGTTCTCCGCATAAATCAAGGAAAGGCGACCGAGCGCTATGTTTGCTGCCGCATTTACCGAGTCAAAGCGCCCGACGTTTCTGATAAGTTGGAGGTGGTTAATCATGGGCGTCTGTGAGTCTCAATTCGTCGCTCCCTTCACGTTCAACTCCCCGCTCAGCAGCTTCAGCAGCTTCAGCAGCTTCAGCAGCTTCGGCAGCAGCGTGTCGCGCAGGGTGGCGAGGGTGCGGGATTCGATGCGGTTTGCGATGAGTTGCTCGATGAGCGGCGACATGGTGCGAGTCCTAGTGTCAAGCAGCGGGCGCGGTGGGATGAGAACTTTGGCGGCGGTGAGGTGGCCTCGCTTGATGTGGCCCATCGTGGTGGCTGTGTCGGCGGCGATGAGGCCGAACTCGTCGAGTTGGTGAAGCGTCCAGAGGTAATAGAACCACTTCGGGAACTCGGGCGAAGTGACTTTGAAAAGGTGCTGGTTCAGTGCATTGAGACCGCCGCACCAGAGTTCGACTTTGAGGCTGCCGGACCATGAAAACAGCACATCGCCGTCTTGGACGACGTAGTTTGGCTGGAGGTCGGTGTTGCAGCGGTCAGTTCCGATGGAGTCGCCTTTGCGGAGTAGGGCAATCTTGATGACCGGGAGCGTGGGGCCGTCGCCGGGCGGATACTTCTGGAGGGCGAGGGCGTCGTCGGTTCGGCGGGTGGTGGCGTCGCTCTTGGATCCTGAGCTTTTGCGCCCTGGCGCATGGGTATTCCGATACATTTATTGAACATAAGAAGTCCCCTCGTTTTAAGCAAGTGGATTTACCGATAATCATAACGTCCTCAGGACAGGAACCCCCGCGCCTCACCAGTAATCAGTAATCAGTGACCAGTAACCAAGAATCAGTAATCAGTGACCAAGACCAAGAATCAGTCATCCCCCTCTCCTGTGTGCGCCTCCCCTTCTCAAAAAGAAAAATCTTTCTGTCTCCCATGTTTCTGTCAGCGGCCTCCTTCGGCTTAGGTCTTGGGTGGGAAGGTCAACGTGGGTGGGGCAGCGACGTCACTGCGGAATCGGCATTCCACGCGCCTTTGGTCCTTTGGTCGATCCTGAAGCGTTCCAGCGACTCCGGGGCCAATGTCCCCGGCTACAATTTGACCTCTCCCCTTCTCAAAAAGAAAAAATATTTCTGTCCCCCTTTGCTGTCAGCTTACCCCTTCGGAGGTGGTAGCGAGAGAGGCTGGGTCAGACCACAGGTCATGCCAAAGCCTTCAAAAACTGCCGCCAGTACTGTTCGATGGGATCCAAACAGTCATTGAGGCGGTGATCGCCATCAAGGAGGTGGAGTTCGGCGCGATGCCTCTCGGCAAAACGAACGGAATGGTTCCAGGGAATGACGTCGTCACGCCAACCATGAACCACTGCGATAGGGCAAGACAAAGACGCGTAGTCCTGCACGGCGTAGCCAGGCATGAAAAGCGCTGGCGCCAGCAAAAAAAGTCCGGAAACGGGGCGATTCATCGCCACTACTGTGGACACATATCCCCCCATGCTGGAGCCGACTAGCACCACCGGTTTGATCTCATGAGCCAACCGGTTCGCGAGCAAGGGTACGCGCGCATCGGGGTCGTCCATGCCCGTATAGTCCAAGCTTTCCACATCCCATCTGAGCGACCTAGCAGCGGCGGCTAACCGCTGAATCTTGCTTCCCCAAGGACCACTTTCTTTGCCGTGTGAAAAGATAACCAGCATCGTTCGAGCATCGGCAGATGAAGACTCGGGTCAAGAAGGGACCGTTCTGCAGGGCGACTGAATCGTGCATTCAAGTCACGGTCAATGAATCGGCATCAAAAGACCCATTGCACCCGTGCCAAGACGCTCTCAGCCACCCCCTGCTCACCATCGCGATCCAGCCAAGTTTGACCATACGTCACGCCCATCTTCCAGCGACGCGTTGCCCACCAGTTAAGGCCAATCGACAGACGATCAAACTCACCGCCGCGCGCTTCCTCGTCTTCCAAGTCCACATGCGCCACCCGCACCACCAGCTCCGGTGCCCCCCATTTGCTCTTCGGCATAATCCGCCGCGCATAGCCCACGGTGCGGTCATACGGCCGGGTCTCCCCCGTGAGCACCCAACTGGCCGTGAGATAACACCCGAAGAACGACGGATCGCCCTTCGCGCTCGAGCTGACCCACGCCTGAGTGAACTCTGCCAACAACGAGAACGGGCCCTCATTCCAAAGCCCCTCCAAGCCAAGATGGTAAGCGTGATCGGCCGAGAAGGTGCCGGTATCCACAAAGTTCGATGACACGTTCGATTCCGCCCTTCCCCGATACCTCAACTCATCTCCCGAAGCCCCCACGTAACGCCCTGCCACGCCGAAATGCAGGTACCGATTCCGCTCCACATCATCCACCAAAAGACCGGAAAGCCGGGCCGCCGCTTGCCAATCGCCCGATTCAAACTGACCCGTCTCAAAACGCGAATCATTGAAGATCCCTGCCCGAAAGGTGTAGCGCTGGCTTTCAGCGATGTGCGTGATCTGCGCCCCAATGTTGCGCGACTGGAAAAAGGGATTCAGCAGACGCTCCTGGTGGGGCAGGTTAGCCGCGTCCCCCACCATCTCATAGGAAAAGGCTTCCTTCATTTTTCCCAAGACCAACTTGGTCCGTCCGGTCCCTGTCAGGGGAAAATCAAACGCCAGGTCGGACACTTGCCAGAGTTGGCCATCCAGAAACTTCAACTCATTGTATTCGACCCCCATCAAGTAACCCACCCGATAGCCACTGCCGATGTGCCCACGCAGGATCAACCGCATGGCGCGTGTCTCCCAGGCTGACTCCTGAATGCCCAACTGCCGTAGGCTCGCCTCATCCTGCTCAAACTGCGTGTAGTCACCGAGGATGACCAACCCGGGAATCATCGAAAACCCTTCGTTCTTGATCGAGATCCGCTCCTTGAAATTCATGGGCAAATCCGGAAAGATCCGACCCAACGGCTCAGGGGGTTGCTCCCCTGGCTCCAGCTTCCCTTTTTCCACGGCGGGATCAGCGTCGTAAGTGAGGATGGCGGCTTGGGAACCTCCGCTGATCAGATAAAAGACGACCCACACGCCCGCTTGCAGCAGCGCTCCCAAGGGGGGGGTGACCAAAGTTAGGTTGATCTTCATATCACAGCATTAGAAACAAATCCCCACTCGAGTGCCCAGCACCACCGCTGTCCCCACTTGAGGCAACGCGGAGTCAATGATTTGAGCATCCAAGGTCACGTTCAGCCAGGGGGTCACTGCGATGTTGTAAAAGACCTCACCGCCCCACTCGCTACCGAGTTGTAAGTTTTCAGCCAGCACTCCATCCGCCAAATCTTGATAGTAGAAACCACAACCCCAGCGATCCCGCTCCCGACTCGGCAGCAAACCGCTGCCACCCACCCCCAAGGCGCCATGCCAACGCACTGGGTTCGGATTGCCATCGGCCAACCCTAACCGAGCGAACACGCCCATCCCCCGCTCCTCATCTCCTGTGAGGTACTGGAAGCCATTCCAAAAAATCGCCCAACTGTCCTGCTCGGTCTCGCTCTCTTCTTCATCCAGGAAGGCCTCGAGAGAAAGCCGGGGATTGCCAAAAGGCCGCCGCGGCTGATCGATGCTGTAGAGCCCACCGATGACCATGCCACCCGGCTTGCCACCCAGTTCGTACTCGATTTCCCACTCCGTGGCAAAGGTCGTTCCCTCATACCGCGCAAACGGATTGAAACCCGCCGTCTCCTCAGAGCCCACCACCGTGAGACTGCCCTTGACCCCGTCCACCGGCAGAAAGACCAATCCACCGCCCAGCGTGACCGCAGGCACGGTGCCTGCTTCAACGGGCGAATAAAGGAAGGCCATGTTCATGAAATGCTGATAGGAAACAGCGTTGCCTGTGATGGGGTTGCTGTCGCCAAAAGTGGTGTTGATCAATCCGCCTGTAAGGCCAAATCGCTCGGTGATGAATTGGGTGAAGGTCACCTCCGTCAGCGCCCAAACCGTGCCATCGCCTATGCGACCCTCCACCAGCGGAAACACCGCTTGATTGTTCACTGGCGAGGTCGCACCAGAACGCGCCAGCACGCCCTGCCCCCCGCGCCCCTCAAGCCTCACTTTGAGCAAGCCTCCCTCCCAGAGACCTGCCTTCTCCGTATCGAATGCGAGGTCGAGCTGACCCGAAAAAAGATTCCCCGTCGCGCTCCCAAGATCCAGTCCCCCGCTAGCCACCCCCTGCAAACTGTGCACCCCGTGCAAAGCCACCGTCAGGCCCTTCTCAGCCGCTTGACCCCGCCAGCCCCCCCAGTCTCCTGTCAGCGCGGAATCACTCCCTGCCGCTGACGACGTCAGAGGCGGCGCGGGCGCATCCTCGGCGGCAAACATCGCCGCAGCGCCCCACCCTGCAAACACGAACCAACGGCTGGCAGTCATGACCCTCATCTCGATTCCTCAGGGGGCAATGAATCAGAACCGAACTTCCAAGCCAATCACCGGACCGTGAGTCACGCTATCAAGAGCGAAAGAACCCTCGTTATAGTCCACTCCAAGTCCGCGATACCCAGCGGCGATCGCCACACTTTCATTGACGCGATAGCCAAAGCCCGCAAAGGCCTGCCAGGTCAATTCAGAGCTGACCCCGAAACCACCGATGTCACCGTTGTAGCGGAAGAACCAATGGTCCCCAAGATCGGCTTGGCCTCGGATCCCAAGGATCGGGTCCACCCATGAGGTGTCCGAGCCGACTGTCACCTCTCCGCCGCGTGCGAATCGCCCCGTGAGATCCGCCTCCAACACCATGATGCGCGCACCGGCGAAAACATCCATGTGATAGCGTCCCGTATCAATCGCTCGATAGGAAACGGTTGGCGTGATCACCCACTGCTTCTGCTCATAGCGAAAGCTATCAAAGAAACGTCCTCCACCTTGAAGGTCCTGAGAGGTCTTGGCATAAATGAGATCGACCCCGAACGACCAGCGACCATACCCCGCCTCCAAGATGCCCATGGCGGCGATGTCCAAATCCTTGAGCGTGTCCGACATGCTGATGTCGATAGGTGCCGCGAGCGGCCCAACACCGACATCACCCGAAATGGCCGTCACCCAACCATAGGGCGCAGCGCGGAACCACCACCCGTCATTCTGGGTCGCAGGAGGCGTCGTGATGGGAGCGGTTACGGGTGTTCCCGCTTGCAGAGTAGCGGCGGTCAAAAGGGAGAAGAGGAGGCGTTTCATAAGATTTGAATTGGGATGTTTGAAGAGTGATTAAGAGCAAGTGCAAAAACGATGATGGCCGTGCCTGCTGCGGGCAGGCAGCACGGAAGGGGCAGTATCAAAAATAGATGTCGATGGAGCCAACCGGCGGAGGCGGCGCGGGATACCCGCCCTGAACATTGATCTCGATGTAAACCGTCCGACCTCCATGCATGTAAGGATAGTAGTAGCTAGGTCCCACCCGATAGTAGCGGTAGCCCCCATAAGCGAAGGGCACCGCCCCGCCAGGCAACCCATAAAAACCACGCCGACGCGCGCGGGAGGTTTGCCGACCCGCTTGGCGGGAGTCACGCGCTTGCATCCGACCGACTTGGCGATCGATGGGCAGGGCTTCCACCTGAGAGGGACTCAATAGAAGAACAGCCGCTGCCGCAGTCGTTAAAAAAGGCAGCGCTTCGGCGGACACCAGCAGCGCTGAGAGAACCGGGACAAAGATTTTTTTCATGGTGTGAAAAGAGAGCACGGGGATGAATGAAAGGTTTGAAGTGAGGTTTAGCGCACTGGGATCATTTGAATCTCATGACTGCCGGACGGAATCGCGACTTGGAAGGCATCCTTCAGCAGCGCTCCATCCAGTTTCCATTGACTGAGCATAGCGGTGGCCGTGCGCTCAGGACCGCCCTCCATGCCCTGGTAGACGAAGCGAATGCGCCTTGGCAAATGGTCGCCAGTGGCGACCCAAAGTTGCCAGTCCAGTCCGTCTTGATGAAAGGCCAGACGATCACACTCCACACCCGCCACGCGCTCAGTGCCGGTGTGTTGGCCAGACGTCACGCCCTGCAAAAGGTGTGCCTTCGGCTTATTCACCAACAGATCCACGACCGGAGGAGTCACGCCATAGCGCTCCTGCACCGCGCGCACCACCTGGTCGATGTCACCTGCCACCTCGACCCTCGCGTGAGTGCCCGCAGCATGATCCACCACCACCACCGCACGGCCATCAAACCCAATCGTGCGTAGCCCCTTCTCCGTTTTGAGATCAGCGATCAGGTTTTGGGGACGCTGCACCGAGACCAAGCCGGAGGCCTTCTCAGCGAGGTCAACACCCGGCAGGAAGCCCGGTGAAGTTTCGCGAGTGGCCTGGACCTGGAGGGTCTTTGCCGAGGCCAGCTTGGCGCACATGGCGTCCAACACGGTTTCCGTTTTGGCATCCAGCGATGCCGTTGTTGGTGTGGAGCAAGAGGACAGCAACGCTGCAGCACCCAGGGCGAGCAGGATCAGAGGTTGACGTTGAGATTTCATTGGGAACAGGGTTAGCAAAGGCATGGGAGACATGAACAAAGGTGCGTGCAGTGCAGTGCAACGCAGTGAGGCGATGGATCTATTTGCTGGAAGGTTTTCCGGCCATGATCGGATAAACGATCCCAGCGAGGATGGCCCCAACGATGGGAGCAAGCCAGAACAGCCAGAGCTGGGAAAGGTAGGCGCCGCCCGCAAAAAGAGCGGGTGCCGTGCTGCGTGCGGGATTCACGGAGAGATTGGTCACAGGGATGCCGATGAGGTGAATCAACGTGAGACCCAACCCGATGGCGATGGGAGCGAACCCGGCTGGGGCGCGCTTGTCGGTGGCGCCCAGGATGATCATGAGAAAGAAAAAGGTCAGCGTGACCTCGGCCGTGAGCGCTGCAACCATCGAATATTTCCCGGGCGAGAGTTCGCCGAAACCATTGGAGGCAAAGCCGCCTGCCGCACTGAAGCCCTCTTTGCCACTGGCGATGAGGTAAAGAACTCCGGCACCAGCGATGGCACCGATGACTTGCGCGATGATGTATGGGATGGCTTCCGATTTGGGATGCCGTCCGCCGACGACGAGCCCCACCGTGACAGCCGGATTGAGATGGCAGCCGGAGATGTGTCCGATGGCGTAGGCCATGGTCAGAACGGTGAGACCGAAGGCAAACGAGACACCGACAAAGCCGATGCCGAGTTGGGTGCCGTCCGCAAGGAACATGGCCGCGAGGACTGCGCTACCGCAGCCGCCGAAGACCAGCCAGAAGGTGCCAAAGAACTCGGCGATCAATTTGTTTTTCAGTGGAGTCATCGTGTAGGTGTAGAGTGAGATGTTGTTTGTTTAAGGGAGATCGTGTTTTGTTCTTTTTCAGTGACTTTATTTTTGCGGATGAGGGTGATAGTTCATTTTTTGGACACTTCAAAATCACCAGGCTTCCAACGGCGGTCGATAGCGGCATCCGTCGGACCGTAGAGGCGGATGATGGCGAAGAAGCCTTTTCCAGGAACGCTCGCAAGCCAATTGCTTTGCTTACCTTCGGGCGGGTGCTCCCCGAAGAAGAGGTCTGTACTGCCATCGGGATTTTGCTCCGGCTTGTCCCGCGAACCGAGTGAGGGGAACGGCTGGCCGTTGGCGAGGCCAGAGGCGTTTTCCGCCTCATAGAGCGTCACTGACCAGAAGTTCGCGGCGGGGATGTTGGCAGGCAGGTTGAGTCGATAGTTTTTTTCCCCCGAGAGGGGCGCGCCTTCGGAATCGGTGAATGCGATCATGTAGGCCGCACCCTTGCCAGGGATCTTCGACAACATGCCGGGACTCAAGGAATAGTAGTTGGTGAAAAACCAGATCCGGGCATCCAGGTCGAGGTGGTTGCCAACCGTGTTCTTCCAAGAGAGGTCGAGGTTCTTGAGTGGACCGGGCGGAGCGATGTTGTCGAGGGGATTGATCCACTGGCGATCAGGATGGACTTTCAGTGAACCGGCCGCGCTTGATTCCTGGAAGCCGATGACCCGGCTCATCTTGTAGGCGGTCTTTGCGGCGCGGTCGAAGATCGTGCGGGTCTTTTCATCCGGAGAAAAAGGCTGTCCCTTGATGATTCCGATGGAGGCAAGCATGCCAAGGGAATCGGATTCGGCGAGATGGGAGCCTTCGCTATCGACCAGTTTCTTGAGGTCATCGAAAACACTGCCGTCACTCACGGGCAAAAGGTTTGCCGAAACTCCGGATGCATCCGGAAAGACCATCGGTTTGGCATCTCCATAGAGCGGATGAATCTTTACCTTCTCGACATGCGCTACAGCGGGCGCGAGGTTTTTTGGATCCTCGTAGAATCCGCGGAGGAAAACGAAGACGTTGTTGGTGCCGGAACGATAGACAAAGTGGCCAGTGGGTACTTCACCGGAGTAACCAGGTGGAAGGATGAGGAATTTACCGCCTTTCCCGGCATCAGGTCCGGGCAACCCGACATCACCCGCAAACTTGCCACCATCAACCGGGATCGGACGCTGCCAGAAATCCAGTAGAATGCCCTGGAGTCCAGGAGGGGCCTCCAAAACCATCGGCCCGTCCCTGCCGAGGTCCAGATAACTCATGGCGTAGAGCACATCGGAATTCGGGGTAGTGACGAGGGTCTTCGCGTCGAGGCGCTTTTTCCAGATGGGCAGGACATGATAACCCGAGCCGAACACCTTCTCCGAACCGTTCTTCATGCCGAGCGTGTTGATGAGTGGCAGAGCCCAGAGATAGGTCTGTGTCGCCCGTTGAAAAAGCAACTCATCGCGAAGCAAAGCGGCGGATTCCGCTGTGGGGCGGTTTCCCTGAAACGGAGTGTCAGCCAAAGTATCGAAGCGTGACGTCTGAGTCTGAGCAAGACAGGTGATCGACGCCAGCAAGAAGGTGCTTGTGAATGTGATCCTCATGTTCGTGATAGGTTATTGCCAGTGAAGGATTGAATGTTCAATTCACGAGTTCGATATCCGGCAGGACCCATGACCGATCAAAGTAAGGCTGCGTCGGGGCATACAAGCGGAAATAGGTGAACCAGCCTTTGCCGGGCAGGGTCTTAATCCAGTTTTTCGCGGGCTTGCCGACAGGCGGTTCAGGGCCAAAATATAAATCAACAGAGCCATCGGCGTTGGTGGTGATATCATCGCGCGAGGAGCGGTCAGGGTAGCTACCGCTGTCGATCAGGCATCGACTTTCATTGTCATAGACGCTGAAGGACCAGAATTGTGCGACGGGCGCGTCTTTTGGCACGGTGAGTTTGTAAGCCTTGCCGCCGTCGAGCCACGCGCCGGTGCTGTCTTTCTGCGATTCGAGATAAAGCTGACCCGCTCCCACGGTTCGACCCATCATGCCGATGGTCACACCCACGGCCTCATAGAACCACGAGGCGCGCTCATCGAGCTGGGTGTGACTCTCGACTTCCTGGTTCGTTTCCTTGAGAAAGAGCGAAATCTCCCATTTCTTGCCAGGCCAAACGGTGGCTCCCTCGAAGCGCTTCGCATACCCGTTGGCACGGGCCATGAGTTCGCCGGTATTGGCGGCGTCTATTAGAATGCGTTGCTGCCGGGCGTCGGGCTTGAAAGGCTTACCCTTGTCGATGCCGAGCGGGACGAGCATCGCGAGGATGATCCGGTCGCGCTCGATGGGAGGCTCTTCGTTGATCAGCCGTGAGAGGCTTTCCCAATAGGCCATGCCGCGCGGCTGCTCCCCGGTCCACTTCCGGCCTTCAGGGCGGAGGTGTTTCGTGACCGGAGGATTCTCGCGCTGGGCGTAGGGGTAGATGCGCATCTTGCCAAGCAACTCCGCGGCTTTCGTCTTGTCCTCATCCAGTCCGCGGGCACCTGCCCACATGTTGTTGGTAGGGCAGCGGAAGACGAAGTATCCTTCCGGCTGCATGTCGGGGTGACCGGGGCCGAGGATAAGGAACTTGCCACCCTTCATCTTCTCTGGCCCGAGGGCTCCGGTATCGGTGAGCGGGCGCTGCCAGAAATCAACGAGGCCGCCCGCCAAGGCTCCGGCGGGGATTTCAAAAACCAACGGACCAGTTTTCTCGAGGTTCGGAAACGCCATGGAATAGGGCGTCGTGGCATTGGCGGTGAGCAACCCGAGCTTGTCCTTGTAGTCGAGGTAATCCACGTAATCGAGCTCGCCCGCACCGAAGGTCTCGCGTTGCTCGCGCTGCCACTCGCCCATCGCGATGTAAGGCAAGGCCCAGAGGTAGGCCTGGCAGGCCCGCTGGAAGTCGAGGGCGTCGTAGAGCTTGGCGACCGTTTCATCGGTCGGGTAGCCGTTCTTGACTTCGAGCGGGCCGAGCGGCGACTCGAGCGTGCCCGTGGTGGGAAGTTCCTGCGCGAACACCCTCGCGCAGTTGAGCGCGAAGGCGGCTGTTAGAATAGCTGACAGGGGATTTTTCATCGGGAATGCTTGCGGCGGATTAGTGGGCGAAAACGGTCAGCCAGTCGCTCTTCATATCGGTGACAGTCCAACCCTTGGACTTAGCTTCGTCGAGGCCTTTTTGAAGCTTGCCGATGTGGCTTTCGCGATCATAAGCCCACTCACGTTCGGCGTCGGTGTGATGGATGTAGAGGCAAAATGCGGGACGGTCACCGGCGGCAGCCCACTGGAGCATCTGAAGGTCACCGTCGGAGTTGCCTGCGGCGAAGACGGGGCGACGCCCGATGTGATGCTGAATGGCGGCGGGTTTACCGGCCTTATCGTCGACGAAATTGAGTTCAGGCAAACGCACGATGACCGGCTTGCCATCGCGGTATTCAAACTGGGTTTTGATGCTGCTGCCAATGACTTGTTCCGGCGGGATCCCGTAAACCTGCTCCGTCCAAGGCCGCATGAACTCGATGCCGCCACCAGAAACGATGAAGGTCTTGAATCCATGGGCGCGGAGATAGCTGAGCAACTCCAGCATCGGTTGATACACCATTTCAGTGTACAGCTTGCCAGTGGTCGGATGTTTGGCGGTGGCGATCCAATCGGTCACCACCTTTTCAAAGGCCTCTGTGGTCAGCCCCGCGTGGGTGGCCATGACAATTTGCGCCAGCGCATGTTCGCCACCCGCTAGCGCTGCTTTAACGTCCCCTTTGAGGAGGGACGCAAAGGGCTCCTGCTCAGCCCATTCCGGATGTTCGGGCGCTAGTGCCTTGATGCGGTCGAGCGCAAAGAACAGTTGAAAATACATCGGCTGCTCGGCCCACAGCGTGCCATCATTATCGAAGGTGGCGATGCGTTCCGCCACTGGCACAAAATCAGGCTCACCCTCCCGCGTGACTTTTTTCACAAAGTCGATGATCGAACGCTTCGTTCCAGTGTCCCTCCAAGAAGGCAACGGATCGGCGGCGAAGGTTACGGAGCCAATAAGGACAAACGCCAAGAGCGCCTGAGTGCGTCGAATCATGAGAAGTGGAAAAAGGGAGAGCCAGTCGAAATCAAGTTAGCACCGCAATCCCGGTTTGGGGACTGCGGTGCCATGCTCGTTATCACTTGCTAGTTTTGCCCGCCATGATCGGATACACGATCCCTGCAAGCAGAGCGCCAAGGATGGGCGCAGCCCAGAACAGCCAAACTTGAGAAAGGTAAGCACCCCCCGCGAAAACTGCAGTGGCGGTGCTGCGGGCGGGATTCACCGAGAGATTGGTCACGGGAATGCCAATGAGGTGAATGAGGGTGAGGCCAAGACCAATGGCGATCGGCGCAAAACCCGCTGGCGCACGTTTGTCAGTGGCCCCCAGAATGATCATGAGGAAGAAGAAAGTCAGCACGATCTCCGCAGTAAGGGCTGCTCCCATGGAGTAACCGCCTGGAGAAAGAGCCGCAAAACCATTTGAAGCAAAGCCACCCGCGACGGAGAAGCCTTCTTTACCGCTCGCAATCACATAGAGCACCGCCGCGCCAGCGATGCCGCCGATGACTTGCGCAATGAAATAGGGAATCATCTCCGACTTCGGATGGCGGCCCGCTACCACCAAGCCGACGGTGACCGCTGGATTGAGATGGCAACCGGAGATGTGACCGATGGCATAGGCCATGGTCAGCACGGTAAGCCCGAAGGCGAACGAAACGCCAACGAAGCCAATGCCCAGTTGGGTGCCATCAGCAAGAAACATTGCGGCCAGGACTGCGCTGCCGCAACCGCCGAAAACTAGCCAGAAGGTACCGAAGAATTCGGCGATCATTTTATTTTTCAGATTCATCGTATAGGTAGTGTGTGAGGTGGATGTCAGGGGTGATTGGAGTCCTTGCGGTTAGATTTTCGTGAAGTCGAGCCCAGGATCGCCATCGGGCGCACCGATGAGCGTGAAATGCATTTGTTTGCCTTCCTTGATCTCGACCAAGCACACCATTTGGGTGTCGTCACTGGAGAGCACTAGCAGACCCTGGTCATCGAGTCCGTAAGTGCCTTTGAGTTCGCTGGCTGTGCCACCATTCGTGAAGGACCACGTGTAGTCGCCACTTTCCTTCATGGTGAAGGTGATTTTGCCATTCTCCCCACGGTCGCTGTTCCAGCTGCCGACAAGTTGATCAAGCGGCACAGGATCTGGACGCGCAGCACCATCGCTTGCTGGCACTTCAGCGACGGCCGCTTCAGCATCAGATTCACCCACATCTGGAATGGACTCAGCGGTAAGATCACGCAACTGGCGGGCGATGCTATCGGCCGGCTGAAGTTTCGCCGTCAGGCTGAAGGCTTCATTGGCTTTCTCCATGTACCCACAGACCATGTAGTGATAGCCTAACAAGAAACTAGCAGCGGCATTGGGGGTAGCCGGCTGAACATAGGCCTCCAGCTTGCGGAGTTGGGTACTGTAAGTCTGCGCGTTATCGTAGAATCCGACCATGGTCTCCCAGCTCCACCCCGGGCCAGAAGCTAGCACCGGATTGAGGATGCCAGCAGCGTCGGCGAATTTGCCGAGGGCAAAGAAGACCAATGCCCGATACTCGTGCAGAGTCACATCCCCCGGTGTGTGGGCGATCGCCTCATCCACCGCCTTTGCTGCCGCCGTGTAATCACCTTGCTTGAAAGCCGCGCGGGAGCGTTCGAGGGCTTGAGTGGACTGAGTTTCAGCCAACTCGGCAGCCTTCTCATCGCCAGGAGGGTTGGCCGCAGCTGCCACCGAGACCGGTTGAGTGTAAGTGATGTAGGTATTCTGAACGACCGGCGCGGGATACGGATTCTGATATGAATGGTAACCCATGTCATAAATCAAGTTGCCGAGACTCCACACAGCAATGCCCCACATGAAACCTGAGGCAAAGCTGCGGTCAGCATAGTACCAGTGCCGCCGATAGTACGCACTGTTCCAGCCATAACCCCAGTGGCCATGATGCCAACCGTAGCAGTGACCCGCACCCCACCAGGGCCGGGCTCCCCAATAGTTCGGGCGATAGCTGAAGTTGTTGCTGTAGCGGAAGTTGTTGTTGATGTTGACGTTAACGTTGTTGCCCCAGACGCCGCGATTACCACCCCAAGTATTGCTGTTCCAGTTGCGCGTGTTCGCATTTACAGTGATTGGGCGATTCAAATTAACATTGCGGCGATCAATATTCACTTGGCCGATGTTAACATTGTTGCGATCACCGATACGGATGCTGTCCCGGTCAATGTTCGGCCGCTGGGTCGGGCGGTTGGGATAGGTGACCATGCCGGGCAAGGTCGTGGGGCGATTGGTGATCGGGCGCTGAAGAGAG
>JBIIUD010000483.1:0-3638 GCA_044340175.1 Verrucomicrobiaceae bacterium | reverse complement strand
TATGCCGCACGTTATTCTCGGCCACATATTTGACGAAAAGCGGATTCATAGAGGTCTTCTCGCCCTCGAAGTTCTGGCTCATCGCCACGGCAGGTTTGATCTTTTCCAGCATGGTGGTGATGTGGCCGAGTTTGACATCGTCAATGGCGCCTTTGACCGCACCACAGTGCTGGTGGCCCATGACAAGGATGAGTTTCGCGCCCGCCACCTTACAGGCAAACTCCATGCTGCCGAGAAGATCGTCGTTCACGAAGTTGCCCGCCACACGACCAACGAAGACATCTCCAAGGCCCTGATCAAAAACATCCTCCACCGGGACACGGCTGTCGAGGCAACTGAGCACCATTGCCTTCGGGAACTGGCCGGGAACGGCCTTGCGCACTTGCTCGTTGTGGTTACGGACGGTGACATTGCCGCTGTGAAAGCGCTGGTTGCCCTCCTTGAATTGGCGCAGCACCTCGTCGGGAGTGAGCTTGGCCTGCTCTTCGGCGGTCATGACGTGGCTGTCAGGAAGCGGCTGAGGCACAGGCCGACAGCACACGATCAGGGTGGCGGCGGCGAGAAGGGTTAAAGAATAAAGGACAGGGCTTTTCATGCGAATGATGTGGGGAAAGAGGAGTTTGGAGGACGACGACTTCAGAACTTATCTGGCCGCAGGACGCGCACCTCGCTTTCGTAGGCGATCATGGCGTAGGGTTTGAACAGCTCTTCTCGCAGTTTATCGAGAATGGCATCCGCGACGCCAGGCTTGACGATGGCTTCGATCTGCACGTTGCCGCTTTCCGCCAAATCAGCGCTACGATCGCCCTGATTGCCGCTTCCGCGGACCGAAAAAGCGGTGTGGCCGAGGGCTCCGCAGGACCGCAACAGCTCCACGACACGCTCCTCCAGCACGGCTTCACAAATGATGGTGACGAGTTTCATGGGGTGCAGGTTCATCAGGCGTCAGGGGATAAGAAATTTGGAGAACTCAAACAAAAGCGGAATGCCGACCGTGATGTTAAAGGGAAAGGTGATAGCGAGTGCCGCTGTCAAAGAGAACGTGGGGTTCGCCTCCGGCAGTGAGAGTCTAACGGCGGCAGGCGCGGCGATATAGCTGGCACTCCCCGCCAGCACACCCAGAAGGGTGGCCCCGCCAGCGCTCAGCCCGACACGACTGCCGAGCAGCACTCCCAAGCTGCCATGAATCAAGGGGGCTGAGATGCCAAACACCAGAAGGAACAGACCCACCTTCCGCAGATCTCCCAACCGACGGCCCGCTACCATGCCCATCTCCAAAAGGAAAAGTGCGAGTACCCCTTGGAATGGCGTCACAAAAAAGCCCTCCACCGTGGCCATGCCATTCTTGCCGCAGAGACCGCCAATCACCAGTCCGCCGATCAAAAGCAGCACCCCCTTACCCAGCACGGCGTCCCGCAAAGCGTGCCGCACGCCGGGATCCGTCGGTGAGAAGCCGCCGCTAAACGCCCCCTTCCCCAACATGACGCCGAGGATGATGGCAGGAGACTCCATCACAGCCAGGAAAGCAGACGCATAGTTCTCATAGGGTTCATTGATGCCCTTGAGAAAGTTCGTCGCGGCAATGAAGGTCACCGCACTGACACTGCCGTAGTGCGCGGCAATCGACCCCGCATCTGCCATGCTGAACTTGCCGAACGTGCGAAGCATCGGGTAAGTCCAAAGAGGAATCACCCCACCCAGTACCACCGCCGCCAGTGCGGGCATCCAGACGGCACCAAGTCCCGCCTCATTGATGGCCACACCGCCTTTGAAGCCGATCGCAGTCAGCAAATAGATCGTCAGAGTCGAGTAGAGCGAATCAGGAAACTTCAGATCACTTTTACTCACGGCGGCAAACACACCCAGGACGAAGAACAGAACGGCGGGGCTGAGCAGATTCGATTGAACGGCGTTGAAAAAAGTCATGTGCGACCTTAATTGCCTTCTTCGCATCGTTTCTTCCAATGCATCTTTCAAAATTAATTGTTCGCTTTGGTAAATGTCAAAACACTTCTTCTTTGATGAAGGTGATGGCTCCTGGAAACAGTGAGTCTATGCGGGCCGTCTTCTGCCTCGGTATGTTTTCGCTCGCGCTTCGCTCTTTTCCAAGCCTGTTCCTTCAGTGGGCGCCTGCCCTGTGTGCCGTACTGCCGACGCCACCCAAAAAAATCGGTCGCTGCTCAAGTGCTAAATTCGCCTCGCGATTGAGTACTCCCATTTCCTCACCTCATCCTCTACCTGCCAAAACCATGCGCCTTCTTGTTTTATTGCTACTCAGCTCCTCACTCAAAGCGGCTGACTCCAGCCACCCCGGCGAACTCACCACGCCGTTTCCCACCCTGAATCATCTTGCCGTCGAATGGCCGATCGAAGGGGATGAAAATCTGGATGCCACCTGCGAAGTCAGGTATCGTCCAGAGGGCGATACGTCCTGGCGTGTCGGCCAGCCCCTACGGCGCGTGCCAGCAGGGGCCAGCCAAAAGACCGCCCGACCCTTCACCTGGACGAATCGGCTGAGCGGCAGTCTCTTTGATTTGCAGCCAGGCACAGTTTACCAGATCGAATTGAAGCTGCATGATCCTGACGGAGGCTCGACGACACAAATCCTGAAAGCCGCGACACGACCAGAACCCGTTGCGAAAGCCGATGCGGTGGTTAAAACCGTCGCGAAGGCGGAACTCAATACCGCGCAACCGGGCCAGGTGCTTTTACTGGCTGATGGCGACTACGGCGCGGCGGTCTTCAATCGCGATGGCGAACCTGAAAAGCCGATCGTCTATCGCAGCATGAGCGGGAAGGCGGTTTTCAGCGAGATCAGCCTGACGAATCGCAAGTGGGTGTATCTCGAGGGCGTCACCGTGAACGGTCCAGTGCGCCTGAATGGTAGCGAGCACTGCGTGGTGCGGCGCTGCACCATTCGATCCCAGTTTGGCATCAAATCCTACAAGCCCGGCATGATGAACGCCTGCATCGAAGACAACATCATCACTGGCATCCGCGAGTGGAAGCCAGAGATCATGGGTGCAGGGGGCGACAATGATGGCGAGGGCATTCAGTTCACCGGCAGTGGCAATGTCATCCGCCACAACCGCGTCACCGGTTTCCGCGACTGCATCAGCCACATGGAGGACGACGGCGCGGTGGAGCAGAGCTGCAATGACATCCTCAACAATGACATCCAAAGCGGGCTCGATGACGGAATCGAGGCCGACTTCGCACAGCACAACTGCCGCATTCTGCGCAATCGCCTCACCAACTGCTTCGTCGGCATTTCCTCACAGCCCGGTCTCGGCGGGCCCAATTATTTTATGCGCAATGTCATGTTCAACATCATCCTCGAACCTTTTAAATTGCACCGCTTCAGCCAGGGCGATGTCATTCAGTACAACACCGGCGTCAAAGCGGGTGATGGTTTTGGCATCTACACCAGCGAGCCTTTCGATCACGCCACGATCACCCACAACCTCTTCATCGGTGGCAACCCACCTGCAGCCACCTTTGGTGGCTACTCGACTGGGCGTGGCCGTGCGGTGGACGTACAAAAATTCGGTGACCACTGCATCATTGATCACAACAGCTACGCCTTGATCGGTCGGCCGTTCGAAGGCAAAATCCGCACCCTTACTTTCTCCAGCCTA
>JBIIUD010000481.1:0-3642 GCA_044340175.1 Verrucomicrobiaceae bacterium | reverse complement strand
GCCAAACCCGCCGAATATGCCGCCGCGCATCTGCCGCCTGTTTACGGTGGCACCCCCATCGGTATCAATGGCGAGGACATGTCCCGCGCCACCATCAGCGACATCGCCAGTGCGCACCTGCCACCTGCTTTGAAGCGTCGGCAGCTCGATCTCATTCAGGACATGAACCGTAGCCACCTCAGCGCACGGCCGGATGACGAGGGCCTGGAAGGCGTCATTCAGACCCTGGAACTCGGCTTCCGCATGCAGACCGCGGCCCCGGATTTGCTCGATCTCAGCACCGAGTCCAAGGCCACGCTGGAGCGGTATCAAGTCGGCAAGAATTACGCTGCTGGCACCTGCAAGGCCAGCGACTTCGGCCGCCAATGTCTGCTTGCACGCCGCTTTTCTGAGGCGGGCGTGCGTTTCATCGAGCTCACGCACGGCAGTTGGGATCAGCACACCGATCACCGCCGTGATCTCACCGCCAACTGCGCCACCACGGATGCTCCCATCGCCGCTTTGTTGGATGATTTGGATCAGCGGGGTCTTTTGGACGACACCCTGGTGGTCTGGGGAGGCGAGTTTGGCCGACCTGGACTCACGCCAGGCAAGGACAAAGATCAAACTGGTCATCAACACCGTGCCTTTACCTTTTGGATGGCGGGTGGCGGTGTCAAAGCGGGACATGTTCACGGTCGCACGGATGCGACTGGCGCTGAAGTCGTGGAGGGCAAAGTCCACTTCCGCGATCTGCATGCCACCCTGCTGCACCTGCTCGGTCTGGATCACGAAAATCTGGCCATCACCAGTGGTGGGCGCCGCATTCGGCTGACGGGACTTGAAGGCGGCCACGTGGTGAACGAGATCCTGGCGTGATGCTGCCGCCGTTACCATCGCTCGCTGAAATTGAGGCTGCCAAGAGCCTCATCCGTCCGCACATTCGCGAGACGCCGACGTATCGCTGGCCGCTTCTGGAGGCAGGTCTGGGAACTGAACTCTGGCTCAAGCATGAAAACCACACCCCCGTCGGCGCTTTTAAGATTCGCGGTGGGCTTGTTTACATGGATGAACTGAAGCGCCAGGAGCCAACGGTGCAGGGCGTCATCGCCGCTACGACAGGCAATCACGGCCAATCCATCGCTTACGCGGCACGACTGAACGGACTGCGAGCGGTCATCGTGGTGCCACATGGCAACAATCCCGAAAAGAATGCGGCCATGCGGTCCCTGGGAGCGGAACTCGTCGAGCATGGCAGGGAGTTCCAAGAGGCGCTGGAGCATTCCCGCGTGTTCGCGGTTCAGGAAGGTCTGCATGCCGTGCCTTCCTTTCACTCCTGGCTGGTGCGCGGGGTGGCGACTTATGGACTGGAGCTCTTCCGCTCCGTGCCAGAGCTTGACGCGGTGTTTGTCCCCATCGGCCTTGGGTCGGGCTTTTGTGGTGTCGCCGCTGCCCGGCAGGCTTTGGGATTGAAAACAAAAATCATCGGAGTGGTGTCAGAGCATGCGCCCGCCTACGCGCTGTCTTTTGCGCAGAAGCAGTTTGTTGAACAATCCAGCACGACGCGTGTGGCTGAGGGGGTGGCGTGCAAGACACCCCATGCCGACGCGCTCGCCCACGTGATGGTTCACGCCCATGATGTGGTCACCGTGAATGACGAGCAGGCGCTGATGGCGATGCGAGAGATTGTTCAGGGTACTCACAACATCGCTGAGGGCTCGGGCGCGCTCGCTTACGCGGCGCTGAAAAAGCAGTCGGCTGAGTGGCAGGGCAAGCGGGTCGCCTGTGTGCTCAGCGGAGGCAACGCAAGCCTCGAGATGATGCGCCGGGCACTGGCGACCGACTGATCACTCGGCCAGCAGCTTGGCCACTTGCTCTTCGAGTCCAGCGCGCGCATTGGTATTGACCACCATGCCCTTTTTATTCACAAGCCACATCGCGGGGATCGAGCTGATGCCATATTGGGTGGAGATGTCATTCTGCCAGCCTTTGCCGTCGAAGTACTGTGGCCAAGCCATGCCGTGCTCTTTCACAAAGGCTTCCAAGGCTGCTTTATCTTGATCCAGGGAGATGCCAACGATCTCAAAGCCTTTGGGGTTCAGTTCCTTGTAGGCTTTGAGCACATTCGGCAGTTCAGCCACACACGGTCCGCACCAGGTGGCCCAGAAGTCGATCAGGACCACCTTGCCTTGCAGCTTGGACAGGTCGAACTCTTTGCCATCCACAGCAGTGAATTTCAGTTCCAAAGGTTTGGTTTTCAAGGCAACGGCCGCCTTCATCGTCCGAACCTTATCCTCCACCATTCGGTTCATGGGTTCGGCTGGGTAGGTCTTGAGATGTTGGTCCGCTTTCGCCAGCCAGGCGGTGCTGTCGCCTTCACCCGACTCGGCTGCCTGAGCGGACTCCATGAGTTCCATGATGCTGGCCTGGGCCTTCGTTTCCTGGCGGGCGTCGGCTGCGTTGATGATGTCTGCAAACGTCACCACATTCTTCTCTGGTGCGGGCACCTGCGCCATGGCACGAGCGCGACTGACCATGATCTCAAACAGGGCGGCATCCCACCGGGTCGGGTGATTGGGGGCCACTTTGCGCGCTGCGGCATAGGCGGTATCAAAAGCCGTTAGACCTGTTTTGAGCATGGCAATGGCTTCCTCTCGTGAGGTGGGCTTCACCTTCGGCGTTTTGAGTCCATCCACCGCCTCCGTGACCTTCTGCCATTCCGCATCTCCCTCTGCGGCGCTCAGAGCACTGGAAAGAGTGAGAACAAAAACGGTGACACCAATGAAAAGAAGGCGTTGTGCGATCATTTCATAAGCCTAGACGGAAGCGACCGGGCTTGGCAAGGGAATCCTTCAAGGCACGAGTGGCCTGAGCGGCTCGCGGCTGACGGGATCGACAGGGTAGTGAGCCTGGTGCTGTTCCAGCGCGGCGGCCAGTGCCTGCATCATCGTCTTGAGTTGCTCCGGTTGCTTGGAGGCGAGGTCGCTCTGCTCATACGGATCTGTTTTGAGATGGAACAATTGATAGGGTGAGCCACCGGAAACCTCCGTGGGGAAGTAATGATAAATGACCTTCCACTCTCCCTTGCGCAGGGTGGTGAAGTACTGGCTGCGGTGCGGCGAATGCGGGTAGTGCATGAGGAAGGATTCTTCGCGGGCAGGATCAGGCTGGCCGCTGAGCAGTGTTTGCAGCGGTTTTCCATCCACGATGTGGCCAGTTGGCGGTGGGATGTCCGCCGCTTGCAGCAGCGTGGGAAACAGGTCCTGCACAGCGGCCTGCTGGGGCTGAATGGCACCTGCAGCGATGGGCAGTTTTTTTTGCTGCGGACTGGCGGGATCGGGCCGTGCCCAGGCGGCGATGAAGGGCACTCTCATGCCGCCTTCGTAATGCGCGCCCTTCTTGCCGCGCAACGGTGCCGCGCAGGCTACCTCATGCTCATGACCCAGTGGAGCATCACTGCCATTGTCTCCCACAAAGAAGATCAGCGTGTTGTTGGCCACGCCGAGTTTATCCAAATGATCCATCAGATCGCCAAGCGATTTGTCCATGCCTTCGATCAGAGTAGCAAAGGCTTGTGCCTGAGGAGATTTGTCACTGCTAGCATAATGGGCGGCGAAGCGCGGATCGGATTCAAACGGCGCATGCACCGCGTAATGGGCGAAG
>JBIIUD010000480.1:0-3646 GCA_044340175.1 Verrucomicrobiaceae bacterium | reverse complement strand
GATTCCCGCCGCTGTCTTCGCTGAAAACGCCGTTTCCACCCCGGTATCAAACACCACCCGCCAGACCGTCTCTGGCCCACCCGGCAGCGTGAACACCTGTGTGCCCGTGCCGCGATTGAACAGCAGCAGCAGCACCGGGTCGCCATCCAGCAGCATGCCAAAGCGCTCCCGCCCCGGCTCATGCCACTCCGCATGGTCCAGCAACCCACCAGAGCCATCCAGCCAGAACACATCCGCCAACCCGGTCTCCGGGCGCTTCCAGCCGGTAAAGAATCCCTCGCGCCGCAGCACCACGTGGGCCTTGCGGAAGGCCAACAACTCTCGCACAAACACCGTCATCCGATCTGCTACCGACTCCGCTGACCAATCCATCCAACTGATCTCGTTGTCCTGGCAGTAGGCGTTGTTGTTGCCCCGCTGCGTCCGCCAGCGTTCATCTCCCGCCGTGATGAAAGGCACTCCCTGCGAGCACAGCGTGCTCGCCATCAGACTGCGCGCCAGCCGCTCCCGCCGCGCCAGCACCTCCGTGTCATCGGTCTCCCCATCCACACCGCCATTGGTCGAGTGATTATCGCCATCGCCATCCCGATTGTCCTCCCCATTCGCCTCGTTGCGCTTGTGGTGATAGCTCACCAAGTCCCGCAGCGTGAAACCATCGTGCGATGTGATGAAATTCACCGAGGCCGTCGGTGGTCGCTTATCCCAGCCAAAGATGTCTTCAGAGCCGCACAATCGTTTGGCAAAGCTGGCCGTAGAGCCCTCATCCCCGCGCCAGTACTTGCGCACCGTGTCTCGAAAGCGACCATTCAACTCACGCCAGGGTGCCGGGAAATTGCCCAGCTGATAGCTGTCCATCTCCCCCACATCCCACGGTTCCGCGATCAGCTTCACCTGCGACAGCACCGGATCCTGCGCCACCGCCGTGAAGAATGCCCCGGCCTTGTCATAGCCATTCGGCCCCCGCCCCACCGTCACCGCCAAATCAAAGCGGAAGCCGTCCACGTGCATCTCCGTCACCCAATAGCGTAGGCTGTCCAGCGTCAGCCGCAGCGCCGCCGGATGGTGTGTTGCCACCGCATTCCCGCAGCCGGTCATGTTGTGATAGTGAAGCGTCTCCGCCTTCTCCAAGAAGCGATAATACGCCGCATTGTCAAAGCCCCGAAACATCACGCTCGGCCCATTCTCATCACCCTCCGCCGTGTGGTTATAGACCACATCCAGGATCACCTCCAGCCCCGCCGCATGCAGCGCTTTCACCATGCCTTTGAACTCCCGCAGCATCCCTTCCGCCTCATGCGCCGCCGCATACTCGGCATGGGGGGCAAAGAACCCGATCGTGTTGTAGCCCCAGTAGTTCGTCAGCTCTTTGTCCACCAGGAAACCATCGTCCATGTGCTGCTGCACGGGCAGCAATTGCACCGCCGTTACCCCCAGATCCTTCAGGTAAGTGATCACCTCTGGGCAGGCCAGTCCCGCATAGGTTCCACGCAGCGCCTCAGGCACCGCCGGATGCCGCATGGTGAAGCCGCGCACATGCAGTTCATAAATCACGGACTCCGACCACGGCGTCAGCGGCGGCGCATCGTCCCCCCATTCGAATTCTCCCCGCACCAGCACCCCCTTCAACGCCGTCGCTCCATTGTCCGTCGAGCCCGGCGGACGACGCGGTCCCGGTGTTGTCAACATGTCGAGCCGCCCCCGGCAGTCTCCCACCACCGCCCGCGCATACGGATCAATCAGCAGCTTGCGGCCATTGTGCCGCTGCGCGCGCTCAGGTGCCCAAGGTCCATGGACCCGATAACCATAAAGCAGCCCCGGCTCCACCCCACCCAGATGCGCCCGCCACCAGCCCGCCTCCGCCCGCTCCATCCGCACCCGCGCCCACTCCCGCTCTGGACGTTCCGGCAGATAAAAGCAGAGCTCCACCGCCTCCGCCTGACTCGCATAAACCGCAAAAGCCGCCCCCTGCTCTGTCCACACCACCCCCGGTAACATCCGCGCAGGCAATGGCAAACTGACAGGCAGGGCGGTAGAGACAGCAGGCATAAGAAGAAAAGCAAGAGTAGCAGCAGATCCATGGCAGCAACGAGAACTTGACCCGAAAGTCAAATCCATCCTTACCCTTGATAGCTCGATACCGTGCCAACTCTGACAGCAGTGGAAAAAGGTTGCCCTCCTAGCCACTTCAGGCAAATTCCATTACTGGAACAAATCTCATTCTAGACCTCTTTTGCCTGCATGATCCCCATTCGCACCCCGGACCGCCTTTGCGAAGTCGCCTGGTTCTCGGCTCTCTGTTCCGATGACTACGAGTTCCTCGGCATCCCCGAGGGTGACCTCCGTTCCAGCTACCAGCACTGCGGGGACATCGTCCGCAAGGCCGACGCCCACGGCTACCAAAACATCCTCCTCCCCTCCGGCTGGATCGCCGGGCAGGACGCCCTCACCTTTGCCGCCGCCATGGGCCCCCAGACCCATCAAATCAATCAACTCGTCGCCCTGCGCATGGGGGAAGTCTGGCCGCCCATGCTCGCCCGCGCCATCGCCACCGTCGATCACCTCACCCAAGGTCGCCTCTGCATCAACATCATCTCCTCAGACCTCCCCGGGCAAAAAGAAAGTAATGAAACCCGCTACGCCCGTGCCAGCGAGATCATCCAAATCCTTCAAGGCCTCTGGCGCACCGACGGACCCTACGAATGGCACGGCCAGTTTTACGACATCACCCTCCCCACCACCGAGCCTGCCAAACCCTACCAGCAAAACGGCGGCCCCCTGCTCTACTTCGGCGGCATTTCCCCCGCCGCCCAGGACCTCTGCGCCCAGCATTGCGACGTCTTTCTCATGTGGCCAGAGACCGAAGACCGCATCGCGGAAACCATGAGTGGCATGGCGCAAAAAGCCGCTTCCTATGGTCGCACCATCGACTTCGGCTTCCGCGGCCACGTCATCGTGCGCGAGACCGAAGCCGAGGCCCGCGCCGCCGCTGATCGGCTCATCTCCAAACTGGATGCTGCCAAGGGCGCTGAGATCAAAGCCCGCTCCCAAGACAGCCAAAGCGCCGGCGTCCAACGCCAGGACGAATTGCGCGCCCAGTCCAAGGACCTTTACATCGAGCCCCATCTCTGGAGCGGCATCGGTCTCGCCCGCAGCGGCTGCGCCAGCGCCATCGTCGGAGATCCTGACCAGGTCCTTGCCAAACTCAATCGCTACATGGACATGGGCATCCGCGCCTTCATCCTGAGCGGCTACCCCCACCTCGACGAGTGCGATCTCTTTGCCCAGTACGTCCTCCCTCACCTCCCCACCGCCCGCTTGAACGACCTCCAGCAGCGCCGTGTGCCCGCCCCCGTCACCCCGCTCACCACCGCTCCAAGGCAATGACCCACCCGTTCCCCAAACCCCTACAGGCAGGCTTGACTGCCTAGCGCTTCGAAAGCCTTCATTCCTTCATTCTGACCCTTTCTGCCGCAAGGTGGCCGCTCTGATGACGTGTTTATGGTGACGCGCTTTTAACCTCTCTGCCCTTTTTCTGTTCCCCTATGAATCCTGTTCGTTTTGCGCTCGCTGGCTTTGGTGCCTGGGGCCGTTTCCATGCTCAGTCCATCGCTGAAAATCCTGAGGCCCTGCTGGTGGCGATCTGCGC
>JBIIUD010000479.1:0-3647 GCA_044340175.1 Verrucomicrobiaceae bacterium | reverse complement strand
GCTGTCCGCCACATCCACCGCATAGGCCTTCGCCGCTCCGGGGTGCAAGGCATTGATCGCATCAGCCGCCGCCTGCGCATTCGCTGCCGTCCGGCTCACCACCGCCACCTTCGCGCCTTCCGCAGCGAAGCTCTCCGCCACGGCTTTGCCAATTCCTCGGCCACCACCGGTGACCACTGCGACCTTATCCTGAAGTTTTGCCATAAGAGCCCCTTTTTAGACGTGTGCCCCGCACTGCGCAAGTCAGATGATGGCCCGGATTCCCGGTTGACCCGCCTCCAACCCGCTCTTAGACTCGTCTTTCAGCCAGTTCGCTGCGGAAAGACCCGCAGCCTGCTTGCGGCTAATCTCGTGACGCGCTTCTCAGGCATGTGCCAAACTTCAAAGTTTGAGCTTCTCCTTCCCGCACCCTCCCAGGCTGCGGTGGACAGGATCGCGCCCTCATCCCCACCTAGCTTTGGACTAGCGGCCTTCAGCCTCTCGATCCGCCAAAGCCTCCCGGTGGAGCCGCAAATCTCTGGCTGCCACACCGCATGGGAGCGTGACCAGGCAGGTACACGTTGTTCGAGGCGCGGGCTTCCGGTCCTACCGGAGACGCCCGTTAGCGCTCCCAGCCCGCGTTTGAATCCTACCCATGGCCGGTGTGTGAACGCAAACCCGACCCCATACCCAATCGATACCCATGTCAGACAATTATTCCCCTCAGGGATCCAACGACCGGCGCCGCCGGAATCGCCGTCGCCCAGGTGGTGACAATCCAAACCGCAGCAGCAGCAGCAACAACAGCGGTAGCAATCGCGGAAGCAGCTTCCGTCCCAACAAAGCCCCCAAACAGACCACCTTTCAGAAGATCCTCTCGATCCTGACTTTCGGTCTCCTCGGCAAACCCGCCCAAAAAACCGGCTCCGGTCAACGCCGTGAGCCCACCTCCAATGTCACCATCGTCACTTCCAAAGGCGGTGACCGGGATCGCGACAGGGATCGGGATCGGGACCGCTCCCGTGACCGGGACCGCGGTGAACGTGGCGAACGAACCGAGCGCAATGATCGCGGCGAGCGCGTGGACCGTCCCCGCCGCCAACCCGCCCCAGCCGACCTCGACTCCGTCATCTCAGAGCGCCTCTACATTGGCAATCTGTCCTACGACGCCGCTGAGAGCGACCTGTTCGAGCTCTTCAACGGTGTGGGCGATGTCCGCAATGCTGAAGTCGTCGTGAATAACCGCACCCAGCGTTCCAAAGGCTTTGCCTTCGTCACCATGGGCAGCACCGAAGAAGCCCGCCGCGCCGTCGCCGAGCTGCACGGCAAGGACTTCATGGGTCGCCCGCTTCAGATCAGCGGCGCCAAGCCCGCCTCCAGCCGCGATGGCGATCGTGACCAGGATGAAGACTCCAGCGAGGCCGAAGAAAGCACCGCCTCACAGTCCGCTTAATCATCTGGAGCAATCCTTCCAGCCCAATCTGCCGCAGCCCGGTGGATTGGGCTTTTTTGTGTCTCCATGAAGGGTGCGCCCGCCCGGATTCGAACCGAGAACCAAGGAATTATGAGTTCCCTGCTCTAACCGTTGAGCTACAGGCGCGTTCTCCCAGAGGCATAACAATGCCCACGAACGCCCTCCTGAAAACAAGAAAATGCCATCCTATTGAAACCTAGCCGCCAACCGTGGGACACGAACCCACGTCCCACCATAGACATCCCGCCGTCCCTACCCTACCTTCCGCTTCAAACTCCTGCCTCATGGCCGACCACCCACCCGAATCCGAATCCGAATCTCTCCCACCCGACCCACGGCCATTGGTCATCAGCGTCTGTGGGACTTTCTTGAAGCCAGAGATGCGTAGCATTTATCGGCAAATCATCGGCCTGACCCGCGTCCGCACCCTGGTTTACGCGCAGAGCCTTGAGAATCGCTCCCTCTTCCCCCTCGAAGCTGTCACCAAGATGACCAAGCTTCATCACCGCACCAAAGGTAACTTCCTGCTCCGCTTCTGGTACAAATACATCATCCGCCAGTGGCCCCCGCCGATCCGCATTAACAAATACGTGGGCCCCTGCCATCCGTATGACATGCCGGAGCGACTGCGCGCTGACGCTCCCGATCTTGTCCATGTTTACTACGGCCACAAGGCGGTGCGCTTCCTTGGCATGCTCAAGGATTGGGGTGGACCATGGATCGTTTCCTTTCATGGGGTTGATGCCGCCAAATTCCTCGACCAACCCGGTTACCTCGAGCAACTCCAAGAGGTCTTTGCCACCGCAAAGCTCGTCCTTGCCCGCAGCCAATCCCTGCTCACCCGCCTAGAATCCCTCGGCTGCCCCCCCGAAAAACTCCGCCTCAATCGCACCCCAATCCCCTTCGACCACCTTTCCGTCACCCAGCGCACCCCACCCCTCGACGGTCACTGGCGGCTCGTACAGGCCTGCCGCCTCATCCCCAAAAAAGGCATCCTCACCACCTTGCGGGCTTTGCAAACCGTCGTCAAAACGCATCCCAACCTGCGTTACATCCTTTGTGGAGACGGCCCTCAAGCCGATGAAATCCGCGCCCTCGCTGTCGAACTTGGCCTCGCTGAGAACGTCGAACTCAAGGGCTGGGTCAAACCCGAGCCTCTCCAGACCGAATACCAAAACGCCCACGTCTTCCTGCATCCGAGCGAGCTGACACCCGAAGCTGACCAGGAGGGCATCCCGAACTCCATGCTCGAAGCCATGGCCACCGGCCTGCCCGTCATCGCCACTCATCACGGTGGCATTCCCGAAGCCGTCACTCACGGCAGCGATGGCTTACTCGTCCCTGAGCACTCCCCAGCGGAGCTCGCCCAGGCCATCCTGCAAATGTTGAGCAATCCCAGCCTCTGGAGCCAACTCGGCCAAAACGCTGCCGCCAATGTCCGTGCGAACTTCGGTGCCGAAGCTCAAATCGCCCGACTCGAAGACCATTACCTCGAAGCCATCACCCTCGCCTCCCCACCTTCAGAACCCGCCTAAAGGTCATGCGCCACTTTGCCCTTCTCCTCACCCTGGCCACCGCCCTCGCCGCTTGCAAACCCGCTGCGCCAGAACCCGTGCCATTGGACCCGCCGACCGTCACCTTACCAGATAGCATCCGACTGCTGGCACCCGCTGCCGCCCAGGCTCTTATCGATGCCCAACCTCGGCTTCAAATCATCGACTGCCGCATGGAGGACGAGTATCTCCAGGGTCATTTGCCGCGTGCCTACCACGTCAATTACTTCCACAAAGAAGAGACCCAGCAGCGCCTGAGCACCCTCGATCCCACGCGCCCTGTGCTCATCTACTGCTCCCTTGGCACCCGCTCCCGTCACATCGCCGTCAGCCTTGAGCAGCTCGGCTTCAAAGACATCGCCTTGTTAGAAGGCGGGGTCCACGCGTGGCTGCTCGCGCGACTCCCCCTCACCCGCTAGTCCGTGCTGAGCGTACGTTCTTCAGTCCCCAGAGCCTTCATCACCCAAAAGCTCATTTGCAATCCCTCTCCACTCCTCTACATCAGTTCATCACCGTGCCCCCTCCCGCCATGTCCATCTGGAACTACGCCAACCCCCAATTAAAAGACCTCGTCGCCTACGAACCCGGAAAACCCATCGAGGACGTCGCCCGCGAGCTCGGCCTTAGGCCTGAGGACATCA
>JBIIUD010000478.1:0-3658 GCA_044340175.1 Verrucomicrobiaceae bacterium | reverse complement strand
CATCATGACCCTGACCTTCTACCTGAGCACCATGCTCTTTACCGGCATGTCCCTTCATGATCGTCAAATCCTGGGGGAGATGATTTCCGAAAAACACCTCTCACAAGTCGCTGACGTCGTCCGCTTCATTGTCGTTTTTACCTTTGTCACCGAGGCCATCGGAGCCCTCCTGCTTTACCAGTCTTTGCCCGCTGACCGCGGCCTGGGCGAGCGCGCCTTTCAGTCCGTCTTTCACTCCATCTCGGCCTTTTGCAACGCCGGCTTCTCCACCCTCCCAGATGGCCTTGCCGACTCCTGGGTTCGAAACAATGGGCTCCTTCACATCGTCATCGGCCTGCTTATCATTCTGGGCGGTATCGGAGCCATCGTGTTTCGCGACTGCCTGCATTTCACCCGCCACAGCTATCAGCGCTTCAAGGACCCCTCGCGCATCCACCCCCGGCTGCGCGTCCACACTCGACTCGTCCTCATGATGAGCCTTTGTCTCGTCTTCTTCGGCGCCATCGCCATCTGGATCAGCGAGTTCTGCCTGCATCCTGGCGAGTCCAATGCCGGTCAAATGCTCACCGCCCTCTTCCATTCCATCACGGCGCGCACCGCTGGGTTCAACACCGTGGATATGGGGAACATCGGCCCCGTCACTGTCCACATCTTGGTTTTTCTCATGATCATCGGCGGATCACCCGGCGGCACCGCTGGCGGCATACGCACCACCGTCTTTGCTACCGCCGCGGCTCACCTTTGGAACCTCATTCGCACCACCCCCAATCTGGTTTTATTTCGCCGAACCCTGCCCCCACAACTCGGCCCCAAAGCTCTCGCCATCATTGTCCTGACCATGGCTTGGTTGTTCGTGAATTTCGCCGTGCTTCGCCAACTCCAGCCAGAGGTCACCGATACTCGCCTCGTGTTCGAGCTCGTCAGTGCTTTCGCCACAGTCGGGCTCAGCATGAACCTCACCCCAGACCTGACCGAAGGGGCCAAAGTGTTGCTGATCCTCAACATGTTTGTTGGCAGGATTGGCCTGATCACGGTTGTTTCCACCCTCGCTCCCATCAATCGCAACCGCCCTGTCCTACGCCCCACCGAGGACATCATCCTCGCCTAACGCTCCATCTCAGCCCCTCTCATCCCATGCGCTTCTGCATCATCGGCCTCGGCTCCTTCGGCACCCACCTCGCCCGTCAACTCGCCCGCGACGGACATGAAATCATCGGCGTGGACAATGACCCGGTTCACACTGACACCATGAAAGACGAGATCGAGTTCCTCGTCACGGCCGACTGCTCTGACATCACCGTTTTTCAGGACATCCCGGTCTCCGATTGTGACGCCGTCATTCTTGCCATCGGCAAGGACTTCGAAGCTGCCCTCTCCATCGCCGCGAACGTCCAACAGATCGGAGCCAAACGCATCATCAGTCGCATCATCAATCCCTTGCATGGCCGCCTCTTGAAGCTCCTTAAAATCGACGAACTCATCATCCCTGAAGCCCTCGCCGCTGCCTGGCTCGCCCGCTCACTTCGTTCCCCAGATGTCATCAATTGCTTCCAAGTCGGCAAAGGTCATGAGATCGTCGAGGTCAATCTCCCTCCCGGCCTTGTTGGCAAAACTCTTCGCGATATCGACCTGCGCGGACGTTACGAACTCAACCTCGTCACCGTCCTTCGCCGCAAAGGCGGCACCTCGATCAGCACGGCCATCCCTCAGATTGAAAAAATCATCGGCGTCCCCGAGCCCACACGCCCCTTTGAACAAGACGACATCCTCCTGCTCTTCGGTACCGAAAAAAGCGTCCGCCGCCTGTTAGATGATCACACGTCTTAAATTTGACAAATTCTGCGACCCTCCTCAAATCGAATGGAATTCACTTCCAATGGATGCCCCCGCAGCGCCCTTCATTCACGCCCCTGATCCCGCCCCTCCAAAAGCTGCGCCACGATGCTGACCGCGATCTCCACTGGATCATTCGTCCCAATCGGCAACCCCACCGGACACACCATCTTCTCTAGCAACTCCTCACGGATCCCGCCCCCAGCACCCGCGCAAAGGTCGTGCGGCAGGTCCCCAAATGATCATGCGCCAACGCATGAACCGTGCTCTTCATCGTGTCCGTCGGCACAATCAACGAGTTGTCAGGCGAAACATAAGACGCCTCCAAATCGCCGGCCAGCAAGACATCCGGCTCCAGCTCCCATACTTCATGCAGGTCAGACTCACGCCCCATGCGCAGCACACGCACGCGATGCCTTCCATATCGGTTTGCTTCAAGTATTGGCATTTGTATTGCTGATTGAAGTGAATCGTTCAATAAAGCGAATCCATGCTTTCGCTCCGCACCATCAATGCCATGTCCGCAACGGAACTCATGGAAACCTTCGGCGGCACCTACGAAAGCTCATCCTGGATTGTACTCCGTGTCGAGCCCCACCCTCTCTTTGCTTCCACCGATGCCTTGCCCCATCGCTTCAAAACCACCGTTGATTCAGCCAGCCAGCAAGAGCAAGACTCTCTCATGCACGCTCACCCCGACCTCGGCGGCAAACTCGCCCGCGCGGGCCAGCTCACCGCCGACTCAACCCGTGAGCAATCACGACTAGGCCTGAACCAACTCGACGCAGCCAGCTACGCCCGCTTTGGTCAGCTCAATCAGGGCTACCAAAACCGCTTTCAGTTTCCCTTCATCATCTGCGTCGGCCTGCTCCAGGATCGCCAACAGGTGCTGGTTGCCTTTGTTCAACGCATTCAGCATCCGCCCGTAGAAGAACGGCAAGAGACGCTGCGGCAGATTCATCTGATCGCCCAACTCCGCCTTGCCGCCTTGATGGAAGGCATCCCCACCCCTTAAAGCATGACCAACTCCTACCAAGTCATCCTTCACCTGCCCGACTGGCTGCCCGCCTTTGTCGAACAGCAGCCCGAACACGCCTTCGCCACTCGCGCGAGCAGGATGCAGTTCGTCATCGAACTCTCTCGCCAAAACGTCCTCCACCAAACCGGCGGCCCTTTCGCTGCCGCCGTCTTTGAGCGCGACTCTGGTCGCCTCATCGCGCCCGCGGTCAACATCGTCGTTCCCAGCCACACCTCCGTCGCTCATGCGGAATCCGTCGCCTTCATGCTCGCTCAGCAGCGCCTGGAAACCTTTGACCTCGGTGCCGCACATCTGCCCGCCATGGAGCTGTTTGCTTCGTCCCAGCCCTGCATTCAATGCTTTGGCAACACCTGGTGGTCCGGAGTTCAGGCACTCACCATCGGCGCGCGGGCCGATGACGTGGAGGCCATCACCGGCTTCAAAGAAGGCCCGCTGCCACAGGGTTGGGTGGCGTTGTTGGAAAATCGCCCCGCCCCGCTGCGTCCCATCACCGTCACTCGGGATCTCTTGCGCGAGGACGCCCGCGCCGTCCTGCAACTCTACCGCGACTCCCGTGGCTTCGTTTACAACGCTGGCTCGGATAGCTGAACCCGCAATGCTTCATACCTGGGAAGGATCGTTTCCAGCATCAGCTTTACCCGCAGTTCATGCGGCGCAAAGGCCCCCTTGATCGCATTCAGCGCCAACCGCTCCAAGTCCTCCAACCTCAAATCAAACAACTCCGTCGCCAGCCGCAGCTCCTTGGACAACTCCGTGTCACTCATCAGCCGATCATCCGTATTCAAA
>JBIIUD010000477.1:0-3659 GCA_044340175.1 Verrucomicrobiaceae bacterium | reverse complement strand
GTGCTGGTCAGCCGACTGAGCTGGATGGAAGGACAGATGCAGCCCAAGGACAAGCCGACCTTGGCGATGGCCGACTTCATGATGGCGGCGCAAAACCTGGAGGTGAAGCGGATGAATCCGCGCATCACGGCCGACTGCGCTGACGCTTCACGTTTGGCTGGCAGCAAGTTGCGCGCCGAAGAACTCTACCGAGAGCTGATCAAATGGCACCCCCGAGCGATTGAGATCGAACGGGCTCATGCTGGCCTGGGCTTCATGGCAGCGGAAGCAGGCAGTGCGGAGCTAGCGCTGGAGCACTTCAAGAAGTTTGAAAAGAAATCCGTCACTCCCGACCTCTTGGTCGAGGTCGCATTGAAGAAAGCCGAACTGCTGATCCGCACCAAGAAGGTCGAAGAGGCCATCAGCGTTTATAAAAGCCTGCTCGAAAACAAACTCACGCCCGGACGTGCTAAAGCCCAAGCGTTGCTGGCTTGGGGGCTGCTTCTTGAGAAACAACAAAAGCTGCTGCCAGCGACCGCCTACTACGAACGGGTTTATCTGGCCTATGGCAAACATGGGGACCTCGCCGCGCAGGCGTATTTGGCGCGCGGCCGAGCACTCGAGACGTTAGGCAAAAAAGGTGCCGCAGCAGAAGTCTATTCCGAACTGCGTGAGCGGGAGGCTCTGCAAACCTACCCCGAATACAAGGAAGCTGCGCTGCGCCTGAAAATCACCGGGCCCCCACCCGCACCGGAGCCCAAGCCAGAAGAGCCAACGCCCATCTCTGAAACCACGAAGGAGGTGACGAAATGAGGCAAGCGCGGGTGACGCTCATCCTTTGCTGTCTGCTGGCAAGCAGTGCGGCGGCCCAAGATCGTGTTCATCTGAAGGACGGACGCATCGCCCAAGGTCGTATTTTGAACCTTGCGACCAGCAAGATCAGCATGGAATTGCAACTGCCAGGAGTCGCTGGCTTTTCCAAGCGCGAGTTTGATCCTGAACTGGTCAACTTCATCGACTTCGCGCTGCTGCCAGGGGAAGCGGAAGCTCTGGCAAATCCATCGGACGCTAAGCAGCAAGAAGTGCTACTCAAACTATGGCAGGAAAAGTCGGTGCGTTTGCCTTGGCCTTCGAACAATGCCGGGGACATCGGCTTGGCTTATGCAGACGAGGTCCTCAAACAAGCCACTCCAGAACTGGTCGAACGCGCTTTCCGCATCTACTCCTTGATCGAGAAAGACGACTGGGATGAGAAACGCAAAGACCAAGCCAAGACCGGGCGTCTGCGCAGTCTGATCAAGTTAGGCCGGATCGAAGAAGCGATCAAAGAAGCCCAACTCGTCGCCCGTGAGAGTGAGGACCCGGACCTGCTGATTGAAGCACGCCAGGTCATTGCCAAAGCGGAATTCGAAAAGTTGAAGCGGTTTGAGAGTGAGCATCCACGCTGGGATCAGGACGATGAACTGACTGAGGAGCGCAGTCGGCTGTACCAAGTCGTGTTGGATCAATTTTTGCACACGCCGCTGTTCCATGGCTCGGCCGAAAGCCGCGCTGCGGAGTCGCTCTGGCAAGTGATCGAAGTGCACCAATTTGCCAAAGAGGCGTCGCTCGCTCTCGAGCGCGCGCGCGACCTCGTTCAGCTTTACCCGAAAACCCCCGAAGCCGCCAAAGCCAAGACTCTTCTCGATGCTGTTGCCAAACCTTAATGCTCTTATGAACCGAAACCTCGCCATTCTTGCCTCGCTGGTACTGCTCGCCGCCCCTGTGTGCGCGCAGGAGTCTGCTGCCACGCCACCACCTCCGCCGCCGCCAGCGGAGACGACAACGTCATTGTTGGATTTGTACAATCAAGGGGGATGGACGATGCATTTGCTGTTGCTGTCGTCGATCGGGACGGTGGCGGTGGCGGTGTATTGTTTCACGCAGGTGACGCAGTCGAAGATGGTGCCGAAGCCGCTGGTGGACACACTGACGGGGTCGATGCAGAAACGGGATGTGGGGGGGGCGTATCAGATGTGTTTGGCGCAGCCGAATAGCTTGAGCCGGGTGATGTCGAACGCGCTGTTGAAGGTGAATTTTGATCGGGATCAGGCGAACAAGACGAGCATGGAAGATGCGGCGGGTGAGACGATGGACGGGGAGGAGACACGGTTCATGACGTGGATCAATTACCTGAATGTGTTTGCGACCATTGCGCCGATGATTGGGCTGTATGGGACGGTGAGCGGGATGATCACGGCGTTCAATCAGTTGAAGGCGGGGCAGAGTGAGCCGTCGGATTTGGCGGGGGGGATCGGTGAGGCGATGATCACGACGGCGGGCGGTTTGATTGTGGGGATTCCGGCCATGTTCTTTTTCTTTTTTTTCCGGAATCGGCTGATGGGAATCATGGCGGAGTTGCAGCGGAGTGCGTCGTTTTTGATCGGGGTGCTTTCGGGGGAAGTGAAGCTGGCGGGTTCGGAGACTGCCGAGCATCCTGCGGATTCTTAACCTTCTTTTTCTGCACCCGTGCAACGCCGTCGCAAAGCGCCTCAAGATGAGGTTGGATTCAACATCACGCCGATGATCGACATGACGTTTTTGCTGCTGATCTTTTTCATGGTGACGACGAAGATCACGAATGAGCAGGTGAAGAAGGACATCGCCCTGCCCACCGCGATCAGCGCGAAGCAGGCGGAGGATTTGTCGAACCGGGATGTCATCAATCTGGATGAAACGGGGGCGCTGTGGGTGGCGAATCGGCAGGTCAGCGATGAGGAGATGAAGACCTATTTGACTGGGCGATTTAAAACCAATCCACCGCTGAAGGTGTATCTGCGGGCGGACAAAAACACGCCTGCCAAACGCATCCGCCAGTTCATGAAAATGGCGTCTGAAGCCGGGGCCATCAATGTGATCTTTGGGAGCTATCAACGATGAAACCTGAACCCCACACCACCCTCCAATGATCGGCTAAAGCCTTTACTCCAACGACCATGAGACGACGCAAACGCGACCAACCAGCAGTGGACATGCAGATGGGACCCATGATTGACATGGTCTTCCTACTGTTGGTCTTCTTCATGGTCTCGGCGAAGCCAATCAAGCCCGAAGCCGATGTGAACCTGGGGCTGCCCGGCATGGCGGAGCAGGAGGAACCGGTGGATCTTCCCGATGAGCAGCGCATTTTGATCCGTGCCAATGGTGAGGTCGCCCTGAACGAACAGACGTTGGCAACGGCGGGCGACAGCAAGCTGGAGAAGTTTTCAGAGACTCTAGCGCGTTTGGTGCAGAGCGCGGAAGCGGCGAAGTCGGAACTGCTGGTCACCCTTTCACCGGAGGACGAAGCGAAGCACCAGCGCCTCGTCGATGTACTCAACGCCTGCGCCATCGCGGGTGCCACGAATGTGACCTTTGATCAACCGGCTGAAGAATGAAGAATCAAGTTTCAAGACCTTCGATCCTCTCATCAATCTGAGTCCATCCTGTTAAAATTAAGATCCTGTTCATCCTGTCAAAAAAAGCCGTCTGCCCTCATGTCCGTCGTTTTTGCCCAACCCCCGCCACCGCCGAAAAAGCGGAAGCCACCACCGCCACCTGAGGAAGGCGGGGTGCCGAAGCAGCGCGGGTTGATCGCGACCATTTTCATTGGGGCCGTTCTGGTTCACGTCGTGGCTTTGATCCTGTTCGGGCTTTTCATT
>JBIIUD010000476.1:0-3660 GCA_044340175.1 Verrucomicrobiaceae bacterium | reverse complement strand
AGGCAACCGACGCCTTCGACCTCGCGAAAGAGCCGGAACACACCCGCAAACTTTACGGCGACACCCCGCATGGCCGGCAGATGCTCATCGCCCGCCGCCTCATCGAGCGTGGCGTGCGCTACGTCCAACTCTGGCACGGCAACGGGCAACCGTGGGACTCTCACGACAAGATCGCCGAGAACCATCGCAAGCTCGGCGCCGAATCCGATCAAGGGCTCGCAGCCCTGCTGACCGATCTCAAAGCGCTCGGTCTGCTCGACGAAACGCTTGTCATCTGGGGCGGCGAATTCGGACGCACCCCGACCGTCGAGTTATCGCAGGGCGGCATCCCCAAAGCCACCGCCGGCCGCGACCACAATCACCACGGGTTCAACGTCTGGCTTGCAGGCGGCGGAGTGAAAGGCGGCATGGCTTACGGTGCCACTGATGAGTTCGGCTTCCAGGCCAGCGAGAACCGCACCCATGTCCACGACCTACACGCCACCATTCTCCATCTCCTCGGCCTCGACCACACCAAGCTCACCTACCGCCACGCCGGCCGCGACTACCGCCTCACCGATGTGTCAGGCAACGTGGTGAAGGCCATCCTCGCGTGACCGCCAAGAACGCAGAGGTGTGCTGCCCTCAAACAACGCATCCCTATCTCACAACCCAAATCAACATAGCCAATGAACACCCCCACCCGCCTCTTCATTGCCATCCTCGCCTTCGCTTTGCCATTCAGCACGCGAAGCTCTGCCGCTGACGTGCCTATCAAACATCGTCTGCTCTTCACCGAGTATGGCAAAGGGCCGAACCGCTTCGTTGAACTCGATGCCGATGGGAAGATGGTCTGGGAGTTCAAGCCGCCGAGCACCACGGTAATCTTCCAGGCGCTGCCGAATGGGAACATCCTCTTCGGTTATGGCGGCACACCGACGGGTGTGCGGGAGATCACCTCGCGCGGGGAGACGGTGTTCGATTACGTGAGCAAGTCGCATCAGGTGTTCGGCTGCGAACGGCTGGCGAATGGCAACACGCTCGTGGCAGAGCAGGAGCCGTGTCAGGCTGTCGAAGTGAATCCGAAGGGTGAGATCGTGCATGTCACGCCGTTGACGACGAACATTGAAGGAACTCACCTTCAGGTGCGCAATGTCCACAAGCTGGCGAACGGCAACATCCTCGCCGCGCATGAAGGCGAGGGCGCGGTGCGCGAGGTTGACCCGAGCGGCAAGGTCGTGTGGGAATACACGGGCGTGACGAACACCGGCGAGGCGCAACGGCTTGCCAATGGCAACACGCTCATTTGCTGCGGCACGCAGAAGCGCCTCATCGAGGTCACGCCGGACAAGCAGATCGCTTGGGAGTTCAAAGCGGAGGACGCACCCGAGTTGAACATCACCTGGGTGTCCAGCGTGCAGCAGCTCAAGAACGGCAACCTGCTAGTCGGCAATTTCATCCGCGGGCAGGAAGGCAAGGGCGCTCATGCTTTTGAGATCAACCGCGACAAGAAGGTCGTTTGGCAGTGGACCGACCACAGTTTCATTAAGTCCCTCACCACCGTCCGCGCCTTGGGCGAGTAAAACCCAATCTCAACCTCAACACACCCATGCCTACCATTGCCATCACCGACTACACCTTTCCTGACCTCAGCCTGGAAGAAGCTGTGCTTCTTCCCGCGGGGGTCGAGATCGTCTCTTTCAAAGAAAAGCGTTCGCCTGCTGAACTCGTCGAACTCGTGCGAGATGCCGATGCCGTGATCGCGCAGTTTGCTCCCGTGAATGCCGAAGTCGTCGCTGCGATGACCAAAGCGAAGGCCATCGTGCGCTACGGCATCGGCTACGACAATGTGGACACCACAGCCGCACGCGAACGCGGCATCCCGGTGTGCAACATTCCTGACTACTGCATTGATGAAGTCGCGGATCATACGCTGGCTTTCATCCTCGCCATCACACGGCAGGTAGTTCCGAACGCTCTCGACATTCGCGCAGGCAAGTGGGGCCTCGCCACGCCGTTGACCGCGATGTCATCGCTGAAGCATCTCACGATCGGCATCGTCGGCTTTGGACGTATCGGTCGTGAGGTCGTGCAGCGCCTGCTTGCGTTCAAGGCTCGTGTGTTGGTGTTTGATCCCGTGGTGGCGGCGGATGAGATCGCCAAAGCAGGTGCCGTGGCGGCTGCATCGTTCGATGAACTGCTTGCGCAGAGCGACATCGTCTCGCCGCACTGCCCATCCACACCGAAGACAAAACAACTCTTCAATGCCGCTGTGTTCGCGAAGATGAAAGCAGGCTCCATCTTCATCAACGTAGGCCGTGGCGATCTCGCCGACAGCGCATCCATCACGGACGCGCTACAATCAGGTCATCTCGCCGGTGCCGCGCTCGATGTCTTCGATCCTGAGCCGATTCCCGCCGACCATCCGATCCGCACGATGCCGAATGTCATTCTCGCAGCGCACATTGCCTCCGCGAGTCCGCCAGCGGTGAAGACCCTGCGTGAAACCGCAGCACGTATCGCGCTGATGGCCGTTCGCGGTGAGTCGCTGCCGAATATCGTCAATGGCGTGACCACGGCATGAATACTTTGATCTCCACCACCCCAACCATCCACCCAACCATGACCACTCGTCGTTCCTTCCTCACTTCCATCAGTTCACTCGCGGCTGCACCACTCCTCGCCCGTGATTTCGGCCCCGGTGCCGCACCGGTGCGTTATCCCGAGCCGGATGTCATCGCGCTCGATAAGGCATTTGAAAAATACAAGATCGGCTCCGCGCCCATCGAGCGCCTACACACCGGCATGTATTGGGCTGAAGGGCCTGCGTGGAGCGGTTGGGGGCAGTATCTCGTGTGGAGCGATATACCGAACAACGTGCAGCATCGTTGGCTGCAGGACGACGGCGAAGTCACGGCGATTCACAAGCCCGCTGGCCATAGCAATGGCAACACTTTTGACCGCGAGGGAAGGCAGATTTCCTTCGAGCACGGCAATCGCCGCGTGGTGCGCTACGAGGCCGACAACACGATCACCGTGCTGGCGGAAAAGTTTGACGGCAAGCCCTTCAACGCACCCAACGACGGTGCCGTGCATCCCGATGGCAGCGTGTGGTTCACCGATCCCGGCTACGGCAGCCTCGGCAACTACGAGGGCAACAAAGGCGACCTCTTGCTCAAAGAAGCGGTCTATCGCATCGATCCGAGCGGCAAGGTGGAAAAGGTCACGGATGAAATCTTCAAGCCCAACGGCCTCTGTTTCTCGCCGGACTACAAGAAGGTCTATGTGGCCGAAACGGGCGCCACCCATTACCCCGAGGCACCGAAGAACATCAAAGTGTGGGACATCGACGGGGCGAAGGCAAAAAACGGCCGCGAGTTTGCCTCGATGAAGATGGACCTCAATGGCAAGGAGGTCGCCGGACTCGCTGACGGCATTCGTTGCGACAAAGACGGCAACATCTGGGCCGGCTCCGGCTGGGTGGGCGAAGGTTACGATGGCGTGCAGATTTTTTCGCCCGAGGGCAAACGCATCGGCCAAATCGTGCTGCCGGAAGTGTGCAGCAATGTGTGCTTCGGCGGTCCACGCCGCAATCGCCTGTTCATGACTGCCAGCCGCAGTCTGTATGCCGTGCACGTTGAGGCCATCGGCGCGCATTGGTGCTGATCACCCCTCTCTGAA
>JBIIUD010000475.1:0-3662 GCA_044340175.1 Verrucomicrobiaceae bacterium | reverse complement strand
TGGCGGAAGACAAAAACGTGCTCAAAGAACTGCTCACCACTCAGCGTGTCGTAGCTACCAAGGCGGACAACATTTACTTCGGCAGGAAACACAGCAAGGAAGAGCAAACGGCAGCGACGGCAGCCAAAAAGAAGGCTGAGGAAGAATTGACGCAGCAGGAAGCCCGTGAGTTGAAGGACCTGCGGGCCAAGGTCGCAGAAGGGGAAGCTCAAGTGAAGGCGTCTCCCAAAGATAAAGCACTCGCCAAAACCTTGGAACGCGACAAGAAGCTGCTGGCCACTGCGGACAAGCGCATCAGCGCTGTGCGCCAGGCACGCAAGCGCGGAGGTGGAGTGAATGTCGAGGTCGCCAGTGCAAATTTGACGGGTCCTCCTGAATACGCCCGCGTCAGTCGCCCGACCTTTGGCGCTGGCTCGATGAAACCTGAGCGCATTCTGGCCACGGTGCCCGAGGGCCAACGCCTCGGCATCCTGACGCATCCGGCCTGGCTCGTTTCGCAGTCCGACGCCATGGACAACCATGCCATCCATCGCGGCATTTGGATTCGCGAGCGCCTGCTCGGTGGCGGCATCCCCGATGTGCCGATCACTGTCGATGCTCAACTCCCGGTCGAGCCAGAAAGTACACTGCGTGAGCGCATGCGCGTGACCCAACAAAAGTATTGCTGGACCTGTCACGACAAGATGGACCCGCTCGGTCTGCCTTTTGAAATGTACAATCACGCGGGTCTTTTCCGCACCCTTGAACTCGAGAAGCCCGTGGATGCCACTGGCGAGATCATCGACAGCGGTGATCCTGCACTCGATGGCCCTGTCGCCAACGCCCTGGAGATGATTCAAAAACTCGCCAACAGCGAGCACGTGGAGCAGGTCTTCGTGCGCCACGCCTTCCGCTTCTGGATGGGCCGCAACGAGACCCTCAACGACGCCCCCGTTCTGCAAGCCGCTCACAACGCCTACCGCTCCAAAGGTGGCAGCATGAAAGCCCTCATCACCTCCCTACTCACCAGCGATGCCTTCCTCTATCGCAAGGTCGAGCGCGCGGTGAAGCCAGGGACTCTGCAAGGTGAATAAGAGAAAGCCCCTCACACGAATCACGTCATGAAACACCTCCTCTTCTTTCTACTCTGCTTCGGCTTCCAGTCTTCTGTCTTCTCCGCTCCGCCCAACATCGTCCTCATCTTCACCGATGACCAAGGCTACGGTGATCTAGGGTGCTTTGGCTCTACCACCATCCGCACGCCGAACCTCGACAGGCTGGCCAAAGAAGGCCGCAAGTTCACCAGCTTCATGGTCGCTTCCTCGGTCTGTACACCTTCGCGCTCGGCATTGCTCACGGGTTGTTATCCGAAGCGCATCGGCCTCGCTCAGGGCGTGCTGTTTCCCACCTCCACCCACGGTTTGAATCCAGCGGAGCACACCATCGCCGATCACCTCAAGCAACAGGGTTATGCCACCGCCTGCTTTGGCAAATGGCACCTCGGGCATCATCCCGAAACACTGCCCACTGCCCAAGGTTTCGATGCCTATTATGGCATTCCTTACTCGAATGACATGAACCACCCCGACAACAAGGACAAGCCCAAAGGTGGCCCGGATGGCATGGACGAGCTTTGGAATGATCCGCAGTCCGCCCTCACGAAATGGAAGACCCCGCTGATGGAGAACGAGAAAATCATCGAGCTGCCCGTGGATCAACGCACCATCACCCGCCGTTGCACGGATCGCGGCATCGCCTTCATCAAAGAAAATCAAGCGCGGCCCTTCTTCCTCTATCTCCCTTACTCCATGCCGCACATCCCGCTCTATGTGCCGGATGACGTGCGAGATCCTGATCCCAAGCGCGCCTACATCAACACCATCGAGCACATCGACACCGAAGTGGGCCGCCTCTTCGACACGTTGCACGATCTCAAGCTCGCCGAGAACACCTACGTCATTTACGCCACCGACAACGGCCCGTGGCTGCCCTTCAAACATCACGGCGGCAGCGCAGGCCCGCTGCGCGATGGCAAAATGAGCACCTTTGAGGGCGGGCAACGTGTGCCCTGCATCATGTGGGCACCCGGTCGCATCCCCGCAGGCACGGAGTGTGATGCCCTCGCCTCCACCATTGACGTGCTCCCCACCGTCGCCGCCCTCACCGGTGCCCCGCTCCCCAAAGATCGTACTATTGATGGCATGGACATCTCAGCGCTGCTCAAAGGTGACGCCGAATCCGTGCGCAACGAGTTCCTCTACTACGCGATGACAGGCCGCATCGAAGGCATCCGCGAAGGCGATTGGAAACTGCTCATCAAACAACCTGGAGGCAAAAATGCGCCCAAAAAAGCCAATGCCAAACCCACCGTGATGCTCTTCAACCTCGCCACCGACCTCGGCGAGCAAACCAACCTCGCCAGCGAAAAACCCGATCTCGTTGAGCGCCTGCAAAAGCGCATGAACGAACTAAACGCCGCCATCGAAGCTGAAGCTCGGCCCGCGTGGAAGCAGCCGGAGGCGTGAGAACTCGTTCCCCATGCGCCGACTCATCCTCACCGCTCTGCTTTCACTGACCTGCGCTGCAAAAACTCATCCCCGAACCCACCCGATCATGAAGCGAATCCACCCACTCATCGCCCTCCTCGCGTTCACCTCCGCACTTGCCGCACAGACGCCTCCGACGACGAAGCTCGTCACGCCGACGAAGCTGATCGTCTCGACCGCCTTCAACGAAGACACGCCGCTCATTCGGAAAAAAGCCATTCACGGCTGGCAAGCCTCCATCGGCCAGTGGCAGGTGAAAGATGGGGCGCTGCATGGTGACGTAGTCGCGGAGGACAATCATCCTTCCTCATGCACTTGGAAGCTCGATGCGACCAATCTGGTCATCACCGCGCAGTTCCGACTCGGCACCGCCACGCATGTCGCTTTTGGCTGCCGTGACAACATCCCGCCACATCATCACCTCGCACGCACCTACATCAGCAAGGACGCCATCTGGATCGTGCGCCAGTCTGGCATCTCGAAGACCAGCAAGTCCGAAAAACTCGCCGAACTGAAAACACCGATCGATCCGGACACCTGGCACAGCCTCACCATCGAGTTCAGCGGCGATCACTATCGCGCCACCGTGGACGGCCACGTCGTCGAAGCCCATCACGAGCGCTACCAAGACGCCAAAGGCCTCGTCGCCCTCATCACCAAAGGCCAGGGCGCACAGTTCAAAAACATCGCCCTCTGGCATGCTGAACCCTCCGCGCCTACCCGTCCATGAAGCGTTTACTGACCACACTCCTCCTTAGCACCAGCGCCCTCTCCGCCGCCGATGCTCCCCTGCTCCATCCGAAGGGCTCACCCCTTCATCACCCGCATCAAGGACCTTTCGTCTCCACGGCTGACAATGGCGTGCTGTGCATCGACACCAAAAACGCCCTTCGTAGCACCAATGAAGGACGCACTTGGACGAAATCCCCTCTGTTTGAAGATTCATCCAAGTTCGCTGTCAGCAACGAACGCGCCCTGCTGCGCACTCGTGAAGGTGTCATCATCGCCGCTTGGATGAACGGCGTCGAACGAAAGGCTCCGCAAGGCTGGCACTGGGGCGAATCGAGCGCAAAATGGACCGACTTCATTTTGCCCACCTACACCTGCCGCAGCACCGATGATGGCAAAACGTGGGAG
>JBIIUD010000473.1:0-3664 GCA_044340175.1 Verrucomicrobiaceae bacterium | reverse complement strand
AAATCCGGCAGTCATCCGTCTTGAACGGCACCTCCGAACCACCGATCCGATGCAGGGGAGAACGGTGCAGACAGGGACCGAGAGAGGCGATGCGAGTGTCCAAAGGCAGTGGCAGCATGAGGTGAGAAGAAGCACCACGATAGCCTAGCACGTCCAGTGCCATTGCCACTGAGAGAGGTCTCGAACCCGTGAATTTGATGGCCCAGAGGTCGTCAATATCGGGACGGCGATACTGATCTTGATGAGCGTGCTCGAACTTTCATTGACCCGAATTCCGAAGTTCGAGGTGCTTGAGAGGTGCAGAGGCTTGGTTGCTCAGGGCTATCAGGTGGTTCCAATTTCGAAGTTCGGGCTGACTGGATTGGGCTCATGGGCGATGCCAAAGACGCCTTAGCCACCCACATAGTCGGCCACAAACTGCTCCACGATTTCCTTCAATGCCGGTGGCTGCGGTAGGCCCAAGGCGCTGGCCCGTGCGCCATCCACCGCTTGCGGCCAGTTGTCCACGATGCCTTGAATGCGTGCATCAAAGGCTTCAACAATCGGACCCAAGGTGAGTCCTCGTTGTTCTGCCACTTCCTGGATCACTGCCTGTGCCAACCTTGGCGTCACGGTGTGCGCAGGCAGCACAAAGGCGCGATCACTGCCCAGGCTCGATTCAGCAACTTCGTGCAGGGCGATGAATGATTCAATCACCGTGCGGTAGCCGGTCATCGGGTGGCGCTGATCCCAGTGAATGGGGAGATGGCAGGGCTGACCGTTGAGGGGCTCACGAAACATCCCACTGGCCCAGCTCGAGGCAGCGGCATTCGATTTGCCGGGACGAATGATCACGGTAGGCAGGCGGACGCTGCGTCCATCAAAGTGACCTTTTCGCGTGTGGTCATTGACCAGCATTTCACAGATGGCTTTGGTCATGCCGTAAGTCGTCTGAGGCGTGTGTTTGGTGCGGTCGGTATTGACCAAGTCCATGCCCTCCCCACCAAAGCAGGCGATGCTGCTGGCGAAGACGACACGAGGTCTGCCGGTGATGGCGCGGGCAGCTTCAAACACATGCCGCCCGCCATCCAAGTTCACCCGCAAGGCATCATCGAAGCGCTCCTCACACTCGCCACTGACCATGGAGGCGAGATGGAAAAGGGCGGTGTCAGGCCGTGTGCCAACGGCTTCGAAGACCGTGTCTCGATCCCCAATGTCGCCCTGCACCTGCCGCACGCGTGCATCGGTCGGGGCCTGATGGAAAAAGGCATCCAGCAGAACGATCTCATCGATGGGTTCAAGCCCGCCTGAAGGCCCTATGAGCGAACCTCGCTCAAGAAGTTGGTCGCAAAGTTTGGAGCCCAGGAAGCCGCCGCCGCCAGTGATGAGGATTTTCATATGGAAAAGGAAGAGGTGAGAGTAGCGGAGTTCGCTCAGTTGCCAATCCCGTTTCCTCCCCTTGCCGCATTCTCATGCGACCTTCAACTTGTGACCTCCGACAATTCAGTTTAACAAGCGGCATGGGAAACTCTTTGAGCGGACAGAAAATCGGATTCGTCGGTCTCGGCAACATGGGCCGAGCCAACGCGCGTCATCTTCATGCAGCGGGCGCTGAAGTCGTCGTCTGGAATCGCAGCGCCGCTGCGGCAGAGGCAGCGGTAGCTCTGGGCATGAAACGGGCCGTCAGCCTGCCTGAACTGGCTCGTGAAATCGGGGACGGTATCCTTTGCATCAATCTCACCACGACGGAAGTGGTTGAGCAGGTCGTATTTGGTTCAGATGGTCTCATTGAGGGGTTGAACGCCGATGCCCTGATCATTGACTTCGGAACCACGGGTGTGCCGGAAACAAAAGCTTTTGCCGGGAGAGTCAACTGGGTGGATGCGCCCGTTTCCGGCGGACAAGTCGGAGCAGAGGCAGGCAACCTCACCATCATGGCAGGAGGCAGCGAGGCGAACTTCAAGCGCGCGCTCCCCGTGTTCCAGGTTGTTGGACAAAACATCACTCACCTTGGCACCTCCGGGGCAGGTCAGGTGACAAAACTGGCCAATCAACTGATCGTCGCTCAAACCATTGATGCGGTGGCACAGGCGCTACGCTTAGCCGAGTTGTCGGGCGTCGATCCCGCTTTGGTTCGCCAGGCGCTGCTCGGCGGTTTTGCAGAGAGCCGTATCCTCCATTTGCATGGTGACCGCATGGTGAAACGTGACTTCGCTCCAGGTGGCCGCTCGACCTTGCAGCTCAAGGACGTACGCCTCATCTGTCAACTCGCCGAATCACTCGGCTTTCACTCGCCCACGCTCGACAATTGCCGTGGCCAGTGGGAACGCTTTGTGCATGAACACAACGGCGGTGATTTGGATCACTCCGGTCTGTTCAAAATGTACGAGTGAACTTAGGCATGCATCACTTGGCCCCCATCAACATTCAGAGTTTGGCCCGTGATGTTGCGGGCGTGATCTGAGGCTAGGAAGCAGGCCATCGATGCATATTCCTCCGGTGTCTGCCAACGGCCCAGGGGCGAGACTTTGTGGATTTTTTCTTCTGCCCACACCGCATACTCCAGTCGCTCAGACTCGGGAAGATGCGCCTGAGATGCTGCCCAGACCGCCTCATTCAGGCTGGTGCGCACCATGCCGGGTGACAGCGCATTCACACGCACCCCGAACGGCGCTAGGTCCTTCGCCGCACACTGGGTGAAATTGATCAAACCCGCCTTTGCCGCACTGTAGGGAGGATCTGTTTGCGAGCCGATTTGCCCGGCCACTGAGACCAAGAACAGTATCGACCCCGCTCCCCGCTCAATCAATTTAGGAGCAAAGGCATGAGCTACGTTGACCGCACCGATGAGGTTGATCTCCAACACTCGCGCCCAGTCATGCGGCTCCAGATTCCAAAACGGAAACCCAAACTTGCCTGAACCCACTCCAACGCAGAACACGACATGATCAACGGTCCCACAGGCCGCCGCAAAGCTACTGACTGCCGTGTAGTCGCAGACATCCCCCGCTACGATGTGGCGCTCCGCATCACCTTGGACATCAAAGCCACAGACTCTGCATCCCTCGGCAGAGAAGCCCTTCGCAATCGCCGCACCAATTCCCTTTGCGCCGCCAATCACCGCTACCGTTTGTCCTTCGAGATTCAATTCCATCGTCAAATCTGTCACAGACCGGATCAAACAAAAGGCAGAAAATGGCGACACCTTGCTTGCCCCGCCTTGGATCGATTCCGAACCGAAAGGCACCCCCAGCAAGGATGGATTCAGACATCTCCTATCGGATATCGTAAGAATCAGCACCAATTATGTTGATTAAATTTCCATATTTGTTATAATTTATATGTGATTGAGCAGTTCCACCCATTCTCTTTGAATGCCTCTTCCGTGCTCTCCAAAGCGACTGTTGCGATGGCCGTTTGGGGCGGCGGCGTTCTGGCGTGGGCTCACAATCTTGACCAAGTCAATACCCACCTCCGGTTCGATCTCGAGACGATTCATCAGATTGAATCCAGATTCCTAGCCGGCGAAACGCTCCTCCGCGCTGATGATGAAATCGGCGTCATTTTCAAGAGCACCCCCGGTCCCGGCACGAATGTGGGCGCAGGAGGTTATTTTACCTTCTACATCCCCGAAGGCACACAGGTGACAGGCGTGGCGTACGGCACCATCAGCAGCAATGGCAAC
>JBIIUD010000474.1:0-3664 GCA_044340175.1 Verrucomicrobiaceae bacterium | reverse complement strand
AAACAACTCCGTCGCCAGCCGCAGCTCCTTGGACAACTCCGTGTCACTCATCAGCCGATCATCCGTATTCAAACTCACCCGAAAGCCCGCTCGAAAAAACACCGGAAACGGATGACTCTCCAAGCGTTCACAGGCCCCGGTATGCACGTTGCTAGAAAGACACATCTCTAACGGAATGCGATGATCCAACACATACCGCGCCAGGGTCCCAAAGACGGGTTGCCCAGCCGCATCGAATTGCACATCCTCCATCAGCCTTGTGCCGTGCCCCAAGCGATGCGCCCCACACCATTGCAGCGCCTGCCAGATCGACTCCGCTCCATAGGCCTCGCCCGCGTGAATCGTGATGTTGAAATTCGCTCGATGAATCGCATGAAACGCCTCCAGATGCTTCTTCGGCGGAAAGCCCGCCTCACCGCCCGCTAGGTCAAAACCCACTACCCCACGGTCCCGCCAGCGGATCGCAAGCTCCGCCATCACCAGCGCATCCTCGCGATGCCGCATCGCGCAAAGAATCAGCCCCCAAGGCAATCCAAACGCCTCCCCACCGCGCGTCAGTCCCGCGATCACCGCCTCCACTACCTCATCCATCGTCAGCCCTTTCTCGATGTGAAACACCGGGGCAAACCGCACTTCCACATACACCACCCCATCCGCCGCCATGTCCTCCATGAACTCATAGGCCACCCGCTCCAGCGCCTCCCGGCTTTGCATCACCGAGGTCGTATGGATGAACCCCTCCAGATACTCCACCAGATTCCCCCGCTGCGCCCCCCGGTGAAACCACGCCGCCAACTCCCCCGGATCACTCGTCGGCAGGCCCGCATAACCCGCCTCCCTCGCCAGTTCGATCACCGTCGCCGGCCGCAAGCCCCCGTCCAGGTGCTCGTGCAACATGACCTTCGGGATCGTCAGAAAATCCAGGCGCTTGGCCAGTTCAACGCCAGTGTGAAGTGATTTCATCATCTAGCCTCCAAGCAGATTACGCGCCACGTCAAGCCACGGGTCAAACCCATCGCTTCTGCCAATCCAACGGGGCTCTTCAGAGTTGTGAGAGGACCGTTCCATCAACCGCCACGCGAACGTTTCTTTCGCCCGCTCAACGCCAAGCAGCAGAGTTGATCCTCTCCTGGATGAGCACCCTCAGCTTACAAACCAGCCACGCCCTCGACGGCACCATGCACTGCATTCTTCCAGGCTCCGATCCCACTGCAGCCCCGTTTCTCATCGGTTCGCATTACGACAGCGTCATTGATGCCGGAACCATAGGATACCAGTTGTCTTATTTCTATCGGCTCCTGCAAAACAAAACCCGGTATCGTCACCTGGCAGTGCCTCTGGCACATCTCCCCCGCCCCCTTCCAACCCGACCTCATCACCCTCTGCGACCAAGCCATCTTCGAAACCACCGCCTCCCCTCCGGCCCCCTCCTTGCCTTCGACTGCCTCGCAAGCCAGATCATGACTTGGCTCCAAAATTCCGAATCTGACAATGCCTTGGAGGAACAACTGAACTGCTGCCAATAAAGGGTTCCATTGTCGAGAACGGCAGCCTTTCGCCGTAGTGTTGGGAGTCGCTCTTCTCATGCTTCGCCACTTTCTCGCCTGCTTTTTTTCTACCTCGCTCCTCGCCGCACCTCAGGTGCTGTTTTTGGAGCAGCATTGTTACGACTGCCATGATGCGGAGTCGAAGAAGGGCGGGGTCGATTTGACCGCCCTCGCCTTTGACACACAGCATCTGGACCTTCTCGTCAAAGTGCATGATGCCGTTGAGCGTGGCGAAATGCCGCCAAAGAAGAAAAAGCAGCCGGCGGAGGCAGAGCGAGTGGCGTTTGTGAGCGAGATGGACGCGAAGCTGATGGCGCTGGCGAAGGCGAAGGCAGGCGAACAGGGCCGCATTCGGATGCGCCGGATGACACGGGTAGAATTTCAAAACACGCTGCAGGACCTGCTGGCGCTACCAAGGCTCGACATCACGGCGCTGCTGCCTGCAGATGGTCGCGTGGCGGGCTATGACAAGATGGCGGGAGCGTTGGACATCTCGCCCGCTCATCTAGCAGCATATGCGGAGGCGGTCGAAAAGGCGCTGGACGCGGCTATCGCCACGAGCAGCACTCCTCCGCGAGTCTTCAAAAAGCGCCTCTATCCGGCGGGGTTGTTCAAGTTTGGCGCGAACCTGCTCCAGGGGCAATTCGTGCTGTTGAAGGACAAGCAGCCTGATCCAGCGCTACCGGTGCGCGGTGGCTTTGAGGATAAAAAAGGCCATGTGGGGGACGCGGGGCCGGACTTGGAGGCAAGGCGCAAGCTGCTCGAAGCTGTGAAGACCTCGCAAAGCGCGGTCGGTTTGCTCAATCCGAATCTCGCGGGCTATGAAGCCGCGATGAATGTATCGCCGATCTACTCGGGCATGTATCGCATGAAGGTCTCGCTCTGGGGCTTTGAGTGGAACGCAGGCAAACCAGAGCCTTGCGCCGCGCCCCAGGCTGCAGTGCTGCGGGCGCATGAGGAGGGCAAGCAACAGGAGGGCGGGCGCCTGCTGCGGGCCTTCACGGCCCCGTCCATGCAGTCAAACGAGGCAGAGATCACCGAGTGGCTTGATGCGCATGAAAGCATCGTCTTTGATCCAGTCTCGATTCCCTGGAATGGCCTGCGCATCGGGCAGGTGGCTGGTCGCGCCAAGAAGCATGTGGGACCTGGCGTGGCCATTGACTGGTTCGAGATCGAAGGACCAATCAACGCCATGTGGCCACCAGAAAGCCACAAGCGGCTCTTCGGAGACCTGCCCATCAAGCCATGGTCGCAAGGCACTGAGGCGGTAGCGCCCCAACGGGAGGCGGTGCACAGCATCGGCGGCTATGTGCCGAGCATGCATTTCGATCTCACACCGCAGGAGCGAAAGCCACCTTTAGAGACCGTGCAATCCGCGCAACCTGAGGAAGATGCCCGCAAGCTGCTCATGACGTTTTTGCCGAAGGCCTTTCGTCGTGACGTGAATGCCGAAGAGATCGAGCCCTATGTGGCCCTGCTGCGCTATCGACTCGCCGCTAAGGACTGTTTTGAGGATGCCATGAGGCGTGTGTATGTCGCAGTACTAACCTCGCCAGAGTTTTTGTTTCACACGCCTGAATCGCTCGCTTCGCGGCTCTCCTACTGGCTCTGGAACGGCCCGCCGGATGCCCCATTGCTCGCCGCAGACCTCCAAAACCCAACGGTGCTCCATGACGAGGTGGAGCGCCTGCTCGCGGACAAACGCAGCGAGCACTTCATCGACGACTTCACGAATCAATGGCTCGAACTCAATCGCCTCGATGAAACCACGCCCGATCCCCAGCTTTACCCCGAGTATCGCTTTTTGCTCCACGAAGGCATGGCGGCTGAGACGCGTGCCTTTTTGCGCGAACTCATCCAAAACGATCTCCCGATCACCACGCTACTCAAACCAGGCTTTGCCATGCTCACCCAACGACTCGCCGAACACTACGGCATCAAGAATGTGCACGGTGTGGAGCCTCGCAAAGTGCCCTTGCCAGCCGAAAGCCTGCGCGGAGGCCTGCTCGGCCACGCGGCCATACATAAGCTCACCGCCAACGGCACCACCACCTCACCTGTGAAACGCGGTGTTTGGGTGATGGATCGCGTCTTGAACGATCCTGCCCCGCCACCAC
>JBIIUD010000471.1:0-3666 GCA_044340175.1 Verrucomicrobiaceae bacterium | reverse complement strand
GATTCCGTCGCCGCACGTGCAAGGGCTTCATTGGGGGTGCGCAGGAAAGGATTGAGGGCAAGGGCGCGTTGCGCGTGGGTCGTGACTTCGCTCCAGGATTGGGTTTCAGTTTCCAATTCGATGAGCCTGAGGAAGGCGTTCAAGGCGCTGGAATGGCGTGCGGCCAGGGTGCGTAGTAGGGCGGCTTCTTCTGCGGTGAGTTTTTGTTCGCGCAGGACACGGGCTTTGGCCCAGTAAGCAGAGCTGTCGGAGTCATCGTCAGGGAGTAAGGTGATGAGTTGGTCGGCAATCTTGAGGGCAGCTTCAAAATCCTTGGACTGCAGATGAAGGTCAAGTTGGCGACGGAGGGCGACGAGGTTTTTGGGGTGCGATTTGAGGTAGCTGGCAAGGCTCTCTGGGTCGGCCGGGTTGAGGTCTTCAGGTGTGGGTTCTTGCCAGTCGGCTTGGGCACCGAAAGATTCCGCGAGTTTTTGCAAGTGCGCGGCAAAAGCGGTTTCGAATTCGTCCACAGGGGCGGCATGACTGGAGATGGCGTTGTTGATGGAGCTGCCTTGGGCAAGGTCTTGGATGATATTTAGGAGGCAGGCCTGACCGTGATTTTTGACGAGGTAGGCGACGACTTCTCCCGCTTGATAATAGGCGAGCATGAGGTGCTCAGAAGATTTGGCATTGAGAAAGGCCTGGCTGAGACGGCTCACGGGTGTGGCCTCACCTTCGAGAATCATTTTCCGGTAGTCGGCGGTCATGGACATGCCCCAGGCGGGGTCGCGCTGAGATTCTTCGAAGACGGAAATGCCCTCACTGAGCCAACGGGGCATACGGTTCTTGGTGGCGGTAAGGGTGACAACATGACAAAACTCATGCCAAAGGGTGGACTCCCAATTGTTCCGGCCATGGCCGAGGCTACCTGGGCTGTTCATGGTGACGACCGAGCCAAAGCAAGCCCCGAGAATGCCTTGGCCACCGAGATTTCCAAAGGTGCGGATGGCGAAGTCCTGCTGACTGGGAAAGAACTCGACGAGGACCGGGCGCTGAAGAGGGAGCTGGTAGCGCTCGCAAAGAAAATGATGGGCCTGTTCGAGCAGTTCGAGTGCGCGTGGTCCATAGATGGGCCACTCACGGGCTGGCATTTTAAGGGTGAAGTGCGGGGTGCGCTCTTCGTGGTACGTGGCGATCTGTTTTTGGAGATTTCCGAGGTTAAAGGCTTGGATGTTGTAAGCGTCCTCTGTGCGGATGGCGGTGGCGAGTTCGAAGGCCTCCGTTTCCTCGCCCAGGCGCAGCAGGTCATGGCAGAGCTGGATTTTGGCGGGGAGGTAACTGGGGTCAAAAGTCAGGGCTTGACGTTGGCGAGCAGCCCCTTCGGCGAAGCGGTAGGCGCGGGAGATGATGCGGCCAAGGGTGTGATCGACGGCGGGATCGCGATTCCAGCGGCGGAGGCCCTGAGCGCGGGCGGCCTCCACTTTGGCTGCGTCGGCGGTGGTGATGGCGAGTCCTGCTGCGCGTAGAGCCCAGGCGGTGGGGTGGGATTCGTCGAGATCGAGCACGCTCTGGATGTCCGCTTCGGCATCGAGGAATTTCTCGGCGCCGAGATGAAGTTCAGCCCGCAGAAGGAGGGCACCACTGTGGCGGGGATTGATCTCTAGGGCTCGGCGGATGTTTTCGGCGGCAGCGGTGCGGTCGGAATTCATGAAGGCGGTGGCTAGGCCGTGACGGAGGTCGGGCGTTTCACCGTGGCCTTTGAGTCCGGCGCGAAAGGAGTCGGCCGCGCGGGCGGCATCGTTTTTGTTCAGAGCCAGCCAGCCTTCAGCCAAATAGGGAGCTTCGGCTTTGGGGTCTTTTTTGCGGGCAACTTGGAAATAATTGGCAATGACCTTTTGGGCGTCAGCCCCAGCGGCGAGGGCGGCCTGGCCGAGAGCAACCCAGTCGCTAGCGCTGCGTGAGGCGGGGGATTTGGCTTTGGCAGCGGCATTGATAGCGGTCAGCACTTCGGAAGCGAGGTCAGTCTGACCCAGAGCGGTGGCTAGTTGGTGGCGCTGTTGGAGGAGTCGTAGATCACCTGGGAAAAGGGTAAGCATCGCGGAGGTTTCATCCAGCGCCTCCTGAAGTCGGCCAAGAGCTTTGAGGGCATCCAAGTGGACGAGTCGCCATTCGACAGCCTTGAGACCGCGCTCTTTTGCCATCTGGCCAATACGAACACACAAATCGTATTCGCCTGCTTTGAGGACTTCTTGGAGCGGGGCGAGATTACGCTCTTCAAAAAGCTGGTCCAGGTCGAGCGACTGCGCTGAACAGGGGGCGGCCAGAGGAAAGGCAAAAAGAGACGCCCAAGCGAGGCGGTTAAGGAGACCAGCAAGAGGCCGTTTCATGAAGGTGATTGAAGCAGGTCTGGACGGTGATGGCAACAGAGGGGTGAACGTCAGGAAAGACAGGGTCTTTTGGGCGGGGTACGTTTTGATGAAGATTCAAGCGCATGATTTCCTGGCTGGACATTCGGTTCGTGCAGGGTGTAATTACAGATATTCCATTCATGAAATTTGCCATCTTCGCGGATATCCACGCCAACCTGCATGCTCTGCAGGAAGTGCTGGCGGATGCTCAAGATCAGGGCTGTGGGAATTTCGTCTGCCTGGGCGACATCGTCGGTTATGGAGGCAATCCTTCTGAGTGTCTTGATGCGGTGCGGTCTTTGGGGTGTCCCGTGGTCAGGGGAAATCACGACGAGGGGGCCTCAGATGAAAGTTCTCTGGAGGATCTCAACCCTTTGGCGGAAACGGCCCTGCTGTGGACGCGGTCACAATTGACGACAGAGCAAAAGGAGTGGCTGCGTGATCTGAAATTGGTCCGCCAAGTGCGTGACTTTACCATCGTGCATGCGACATTGGATTCGCCGGGTGCTTGGGGTTATGTGACCAATCGGTTCGATGCGATGGCGAGCTTTAGCTATCAGTTCACGCCAGTTTGCTTTTACGGGCACACGCATGTGCCGAGGGTTTTTGAAAAAGGGGATGCGGTGCGTGCTGGACGCGGATTTGATGTGACTTTGGAACGGGGCGTGAAGTACTTCATCAATGTCGGCAGTGTCGGTCAACCCCGTGATGGAGATTGGCGCGCATCTTATGCCGTTTATGACAGCCAAGCGCAGACGATCAGCATTCGCCGGGTCGAATATGATTTGGTAGGTGCTCAAGAGACGATCCTGAATGCGGGACTGCCGGCGCTGCTGGCGGATCGATTGAATTTTGGGAAATGATGAGGGCCGCGCAGCAGAAGCGGCCTGACCTGGAGGCCTTCCAGGCGGTGACTATTGTGAAGCCAAGCTCTCTAGGGGACATCGTGCATGCTTTGCCAGCAGTGGCGGTTTTGCGGGAGGCGATGCCGCAGGCTAAGTTTCGATGGTTGGCGAATACGGAGTGGATGCCGCTGCTTGAGGGGAATCCTCTGGTGGACGAAGGGGTGGCATTTCCGAGGAAGTCTTTTCGGGGTGCGGGCGGTTTAGTGCGAGCGTGGCGGTGGCTAAAAGAGTGGCGCAGTGCAGGACGGGAAAGGCCTGAACTGCTGGTGGATTTTCAAGGGCTGCTGCGCAGTGGGATCACCTCCTGGCGGCGAGGTGCGGATTGGGTGATGGGGCTTTCGGACGCCAGGGAGGGTGCGCGATTTTTTCACAAA
>JBIIUD010000472.1:0-3666 GCA_044340175.1 Verrucomicrobiaceae bacterium | reverse complement strand
GCATGCGTGGCCGGGCTGGAGCGTGTATTCGGCGGCGAAAGCTGGTTTGCTCATGTTCACGCGCTGCCTGCTCACCGAACTGCGCCCTCACGGCGTGCGCGTGACCTCCATTTTGCCTTCCTGGGGTCAAACCGACTTCACCGAGGCCGCGCACCTACCACCACGCGATCCCGCCGTGCTCGCGCAATGCATCTCGCCCGCCGATCTCGGCCAACTCCTGGTTCAAACCGCCCAACTGCCCGCGCACCTCGTCGCCGAGGAGATCAAGCTCTGGCCGATGGTGCAGCCGATGGCTCAACTTTAATCACCAACCCCAGCCGACTATGCGTTTCCTCTTCCTCATCGCCCTCGCGCCGCTGCTGCATGCTGCGGAGCATTCGATCAAGCCCGGTGACAACCCGCAGGCCGTGATGGATCGCGCCGCACCTGGCGACAAACTCGTCTTTCTGCCCGGTTTGCATCAGCAAGGGCTCACGAAGCACCGCTCTATCCTCTACGTGGACAAATCGATCCACATCGAGCTGAGTGAAGGGGCCACACTGAAGCTCGCGGACGACACGACGAAGCTCGAAACCGAGCCCGAGATCACCACCGATCAGGACGCGGGCAAGAAGCTCGACGATTTGGAAATGGGCGGTCGCTTTGACCTGATCAAGCCGTGCATTTTCACCATTAGGATCGACTCGGAAGGCAGCGATGGCGATGCGGACACCTTTGCGTGGGGCGTTTTTGAGAGCGCCGACAATCCGCAGGGAACCGCCAAGCTACCGCCCTCGTCGAGCAAGTTCGCCGAGACGCCGCATCAGCGTGTGCCGATCACGGGCGACTGGCAAACGCTCGCCCATGGCGTGCAGGTCCGCTTTGGCAGCAAGACCGGGCATAACAAAGGAAGCACTTGGTTCAGCACCTACGATGGCCCTGTCGCCTATGGCATTCGCGTCGGCCACGGACGCCAGCCGGACACCATCGAAAACGTCCGCATCACCGGGAAGGGGACCATTGACATGAATGCCACGCACAATGTGCAGCCCGGCTTCCTGGTGAAGGACATCAATGCCTGCGTGCTCATCCACGGTCGCGTGCGCGGTGTGCTGGTGGAAGGCATCACCATGATGGACACGAACCGCTCCGTGATGTGCTACGGCGAGCACACCGGCAAGTTCCTGCCCGGTGGCAAAACGGGGCCTGGCCAGTCCTTTGATGCTGAGGACATCACCATTCAGCGCACCCGCACCATCAATCCAAATGGCTCTGGCTATTTGCTCGGCCATCCCTCTTTTCGCGGTCATCTACGCAACGTGAAATGCAACTACAACTACATGGAGACCGGCGTCACCAGCATCGAGCCAAACTTCAATCTCGATGGCTACGAGGTCATCGGCAACGTCATCAAAAGCGGCGGTAGCGCCATCCACTGCTGGCGCTGCTCCCGCAACGGCTTCGTCATGGACAACCTGCGCATCGACGACATCAAAGGGCAGCATGTGGTCCATCTCGGTGCGCCACGCGGCTGGGAAAGCCCCGAACCGCCGCTGCAGCGCAACAACCGCAACCTCCTCAGCGATCCTGCACCCGTCGCCGTGCCGTGCGTCAAGCCCTTTGGCCGTCGCCTGCTCGTCAGCGACTACGGCGGCAACCAAGTCGCTATCATCGCCGCTGACGGTCGCGTCGAGTGGGAGCATCCCGCCGAGAAACCGCAGGACGTGTGGATGCTTGCCAATGGCAACGTGCTCTTCAGCCACCTGCGCGGAGCTCGTGAGGTCACGCTCGACCACAAGGTCGTCTGGAGTTATCGCGCCCCGGAGAAGACCGAGATCCACGGCTGCCAGCCTTTGCCCGATGGCAAGGTCATGGTCGTCGAGGGCGGCACGAAGCGACTTGTTGAAGTCGGTCGCGATGGACAAATCGTCCGCGAGATCGCCGTGCCGGTGAACACGAAAAACGCCCACGATCAAATGCGCGGTTGCCGTCGCACCAAGGATGGTCGCTATCTCATCAGCGCCAAAGGCGACCGCGCCATCCTCGAACTCAGCGCCGAAGGCAAACTCCTTCGCACGATCAAAACACCCGGTGACCCTCACGAAGTCCGCGAACTCCCCAACGGCCACCTCCTCATCGCCTGCGGCGAAGGCGAGGCATTGCTCGAACTCAATCGCGAAGGCCAAACCGTGTGGAAGCTCGGCACGCAGGAAGTGCCGAACAACCCGCTGCGTCTCATCAGCGGCTTCCAGCGCCTGCCCGACGGCCACACCCTCGTCATCAACTGGCTCGGCCACGGCTACCTCGCCACCACCGCCCAGTTCTTCGAGCTCGACGAGCAAAAACGCATCGTCCGCCAGTTCACCGACCACGCCCGCTTCGTCAGCATCAACAAAGTCCAACTGCTCGATGTGCCGGGTGATCCTGCGAAGGATGAGGTGTGGCGCTGAGAGTGTGTGGTGCAGTCCTCCGGACTGCGTCATTTAGATGAGTCCAGAGGACTCAACCACACTCCACATGCGGCGCACACCATCTTTATCTGCTGCGTCTATGCTTGATCACTTTGATTCTCCTCCAGAGCCACAAACGTGTCGAAGTCACTCTGGAAGAGCTTGTCCTGGGTCACGCGGTATTTCTCGAACTCGCTCTCGGCGTGCTCCTTGGCGATTTCAGCGCTGATGCGCCCCGCGTCTTGCAGCACCTCTCGCTCATCAGCAGATAAAAAGATGTCCAGCCGTTTTGCCCAGTCTTCCATCGTCATCGGCACACGACGCTTGGCGCGGCTTTCAGCCAGTTCGAGGTAGGCGTTCACGATGCGCCCTAGGTCGTCCAGTTCTGCCTCTGTCAGGTAGTTTTTGGCGACCACCACATCACTTTTGAGGATCTTGCCGCTCGGGGCCTTGGCCCAGGAAGTCAGGCCCATGCGTTCCTGCTTGTGGTCTGCCCGCTTCACGATCAGTTCGGCAGCGGTGTGGCCATGGACTGCGTAGTGCATCTTGTTTTGCACCTTGGCAAAGAACTCCTGGGTGATCGGCGCGTCCCGATCGTAATCCATCGCTGTGGCATAAATGTCTGTGATCTTTTGGTAGAAGCGTCGCTCCGACAGGCGAATTTGCTTCGCGCCGCCCCTCGGCGCTCACTCTCCGCTACGCTACGAGCAGCCTATCGGCTGGCTGTCTTGCTCCGCTCGGCTCACGAATCTCCTCCAGCAGTCGCTCGAAGTAGTCCTCACCGAGAAAAGCGCCGTTTTCCATGCGCTTGCGGTCCATCACATAGCCTCTCAGCGTGTAGTCCCGAAGGACTCCCGTGGCCCACTTCCGGAAGGCGGTGGCGCGCTTGGAGTTCACACGATAACCGACCGCGATGATCGCATCCAGATTGTAGTGCTTGATCCGGTAGTTTTTGCCATCGGCGGCAGTTGCTAAGAAAATCTTAGCAACTGAATCTTCCGCCAGTTCCTCCCCGGCAAAGATGTTTTTCAAATGCAGCAGCACGTTTTCCGGCGTGGTCTCAAACAGCAGCCCGATGTTTTTTTGCGACAGCCAGATCGTGCCTTCTTCGACCCGCACCTCCACGCCATCTCCGCCGGTTTGGTAGGCAAAGGTGAGGAACTCCGCGGTGCTATTGCGGAGGCGCACGCTGTTGGGTGACTTCTTTTTCGGCATAGGCTGCTCTCTTTCTAAGCGT
>JBIIUD010000470.1:0-3669 GCA_044340175.1 Verrucomicrobiaceae bacterium | reverse complement strand
ATTGACAAGCTCATCAAACGCATGGATCGCCTGGAACCGGGCGAGCTCCAGCACGTCATGCTCGACCTGCTGCGTGAAAAAGGCTTTCTAGAAAAGGTCTTCCAGGCCCTGCAGGAGGGCATCATCTTGCTGGATACAGAAGGCCAGGTGACCTATGTGAATCGCGCCGCCTGCCGATTCTTTGGTCTGGAGGCGGAGCAGGTCGTCGGGCAAAAGCTGGCCCAGGGCGTGCGCGGGCTCGACTGGACGGAGCTGCTAAAGCCCGGCACTGTCGTCAGTCGCGACCTTGAAGTGGTCTATCCAGAGAACCTCTACCTGAACTTCACCATCACCTCCATCGATGACGAGGCCCCGCTCGGGTTTGTCATGCTCATCCGGGACATCACTCAGACCCGGAAACTCACTGAGGAAAAGATCGAAAGCGAGCGCATCTCCGCTCTCACCATGCTCGCTGCTGGCGTCGCGCATGAGCTCGGTAACCCGCTCAATTCCATCACCATCCACCTGCAACTGCTCGAGCGCCGCCTGCGCAAAATGGGAGCCGCCGGGGCCAAACTGCAGGAGCATCTCGACGTCGCCCTCAGCGAGATCAAGCGTCTCGACTTCATCATTTCCCAGTTCCTCACCGCCGTCCGCCCCACTCAGCCGCAGCTTCAGCCCCTCGTTATCACCGATCTTTTGCGGGAGTCCCTCAGTTTCCTGAAGCCTGAACTGACCCAGCACAAAGTGAACGTGCGCACCGAGCTGCGCGCCGACCTGCCCGCCATGCCGCTTGATGGCAACCAGATCAAACAGGCCTTCTACAACCTCATCCGCAACGCCTGCCAAGCCATGCCAGATGGCGGCACCCTGACAGTCGAATCCACCTTTAACGATTACGAAGTCCGCGTCGCCTTCTCGGACATGGGGAAAGGCATCTCCGCAGAGAACATGAACCACCTGTTCCAGCCTTTCTTCACCACCCGCGGCACGGGCACCGGTCTCGGCCTCATGATCGTGCGCCGCATCATCCGCGAGCACGGCGGAGAGATCGACATCGAAAGCCGTGTCGGCAAAGGCACTCGCTTCACCCTTACTTTACCACTGGTCGAAAAGAAAATCCGCCTGCTGGAAGCGGGCTCCGACACCTGAATACTTCGAACTCAAAAACCTCCCAAATCATGGACTACCATACCATCATCACCATCGAGCCCGGCAAGCGCGGCGGGAAACCCTGTATCCGAAGTCTCCGCATTACGGTTTACGAGATTCTTGACATGCTGGCTTCCGGGATGACTCACGCGCAGATCGTCGATGACTTCCCTTACCTGACCGAGGACGACATCCGTGCCACTCTGGCCTTTGCGGCCGACCAGCAGCGTCACCTCTCTTACTCCCACGCGGCCTGAAGCATGAAGCTGCCCTTTGACGAAAACCTCTCGCCCAAGCTCGTCCAGAGGCTGGCGGATTTATTTCCCCAGAGCGCACATGTTCACGAATGTGGGCTTGGTCAGACAGACGACCTGTTCATCTGGGATTTTGCTCGGCAGCATGGATTCATCATCATTTCCAAGGACGCGGATTTTCATGACCTGAGCGTTCTCAAGGGCGCTCCACCCAAGCTCATTCATCTGCGCTCAGGCAATGCATCGTTACAACAGACTGAGGCCATCATTCGCAGTCATGCCCCCGCTCTTCAGGCCTTTGAAACGGACCCCTATAGCCATTTTCTTATTCTAAGCTGATCCCCCTTTATGATCGCCGACCTCCCCTCCGTCCTCATCGTTGACGACGAAAAACACACCCGCGACGGCCTCCGCCTCACCCTCGAGGACGACTTCGATGTGTACGTCGCCTCTGACGCCGCCGAGGCCCTGGAGCACCTGCGCCATGACGACATCGCCGTCATGCTCACCGACCTCCGACTCGGCGCAGACGACGGCATGAAGCTCCTGGACGAAGCTCTGAAGCTCCCGAAGCCTCCTGTCTGCATCATGATGACCGCTTACGGCAGCGTCGATACCGCCGTCGAGGCCATGCGGCGCGGTGCCTGGCACTTCGTCACCAAACCCGTCAACCTCGATGAAGTCGAGCTCCTCATCAAACGCGCCCTGCGCAGCCGAAGTCTGGAGCAGGAAAACCAGCAGCTCCGCCAGCAGGTTGAGCGAAAATTCTCCGTCCACGGCATCCTCGGCCAGTCGGACACCATGAAGCAGGTCATCGACACCATTCAGCAGGTTGCCCCCACCCGGGCCACCGTGCTCATCGAAGGTGAAAGCGGCACCGGCAAGGAACTCGTCGCCCGCGCCGTGCACCACCTCAGTGGCCGCCCCGCCGCCAAGCTCGTCTCCGTCCACTGCGCCGCCCTCTCCCCACAGATTCTCGAAAGCGAACTCTTTGGCCATGAAAAGGGCGCCTTCACCGGAGCCATGGAGCGCCGCATTGGCCGCTTTGAGCAGGCGGACGGCGGCACCTTGTTCCTGGATGAGATCGGGGAAATCGACGCCAGCACCCAGATCAAGCTCCTGCGCGCCCTCGGCGAGCAGACCATCGAGCGCGTCGGCAGCAGCAAGCCCATCAAGGTCGATGTCCGTGTCGTCGCCGCCACCAATCGCGACCTCGCCCAGATGGTGGAAGAGGGCACCTTCCGGGAGGACCTGTATTGGCGCCTCCGCGTCGTCACCCTGCACATGCCCCCGCTGCGGGAGCGCAAGAGCGACCTCCTCGTCCTCTGCGACCACTTCCTCAAAGACATTGCCGAAGCGAATGGCAAGCCCGTGAAACCGTTTGGCGACGACGTCCTACCCGCCCTCATGAACTACGACTGGCCTGGCAATGTCCGCGAGCTGCGCACCGTCATCGAGCACGGCATCGTCATGAGCAACTCCGCCAAGATCCAGCTCCGCCACCTGCCTGGCTATCTTTCCCACCTCCCCGGCGGCATCGGCCTGCGCGCCCCCGTTTCCAGTGGCCGCCACAAAGCCGCCACCACCACCGTCAACGCCGCCACCGCGCAAAGGCAAGCCACCTCCGCCAGCCAGCCCGTGCCCACCACCGATCTCGACCTCACCCACATGGAGGCGCAGATGATTCGGGAAGCCCTCGCCCGCTCCGGGGATAACCGCACCGACGCCGCCGCTCGCCTCGGCATCTCCCGCCGCACCCTCCAGCGCAAGCTCAAGGAGATGGGGCTGATTCGACGGCAGAGAAACTCGGACAAGTCTCTTCAGGGATGATTGCCCACGGAAGGCACCAAAGGCACTGAAAATCAGGTTTAACCGACATTACAGTCCCTTCCGGTGCGTCTCCTCCGCCAGCCACACGCTCACCAGCGTCACCGCTGCCATTCCGATCAAATACAGCGCTACAGGCCAGGGACGTCCCTCACTCCAGCCGAGCAGCCAAGTGGCAATCAACGGCGCCAATCCTCCCGCCAACGGTGAGGCCAGCTGATAGCCCAGCGATGCCCCGCTATACCGCACCCGCGTCCCGAACAGCTCCGAGAAAAACGCAGCCTGCGGTCCATACATGGCCGAGTGCCCGATCAGGCCGATCACCACCGCAGCCATCACCCACCCCATTTCCCGCGTCTCCACCATCCAAAAAAACGGAAACGCGAACAGCAGCAAAAACACCGCTCCCCCCAGATACACCGGCCGCCGTCCCCACCGGTCCGACAGCGCCCCAAAC
>JBIIUD010000469.1:0-3670 GCA_044340175.1 Verrucomicrobiaceae bacterium | reverse complement strand
CTTCACCAGCGACAACGGCGGCAGCACCGCTGAAAACAACGATACCAAATACCCCGCCGACGACTATCCCTCCGGCAAACTCACCGCTAGCAACGCCCCCCTGAGAGGTCAAAAGGGCGACCTCTACGAAGGCGGCATCCGTGTCCCCACCCTGGTCAGTTGGCCAGCCGAACTCAAGCCGAGTAAGATCGACACCCCCACTCACATCACCGACTGGATGCCCACCCTCACCGCCATCGCCGGATGGCCGCCACCAACCGACAAACCCCTCAAGTGGGATGGCCGCAACCTCCTCCCTGTCCTCACCGGACGCATCAAACCCGGCCCCCGCCCCCTTTACTGGGCCGCCCCCGGCTTCCGTGGCCGCGCCCTCCGGTTGGGCGACTTCAAACTCATCGTCACCGGCCAAAACCCCAAGCAAACCAGCGCCCTCTTCGACCTCAAAACCGACCCGCAGGAGACCACTGACCTCGCCCCCACCCAGCCAGACAAAGTCAAAGAACTCCGTGCCCTCATGGACAGGATCGCCCTCACCGACCGCGACGCCGTCGCACCTAAAGAGCCCTGAGCCAACTCATCGAGCCACCCAAGATATCGTCACCACACTCGATAAAGTTCGGTCACCGATCACGCAAGACGATGGTCATCCGTTCGTTGCCACTGCATGTCATCACTTCATGCCATAGGGCGCTTCTTGTGCGCTGCCTCCGTCGCCATTTCATTCTCTCAAGCTGCCGCAGTTTCTTCGCGGCCCAATGTGGTCATGCTTTTGGCTGATGATCTCGGCCATCAGGACATCGGTTGTTATGGCGGACCCGTGAAGACGCCGACTCTTGATGCCCTCGCGGCTGGCGGCACACGCTTCACCGACTTTTACTCCGGCTGCGCGGTCTGCTCGCCCTCACGGGCCGTGTTACTCACCGGTCGGCATCATATCCGCGCGGGTGTTTACAGCTGGATCAGCGACGCCGGGCAGCGCTCGCACCTGCTGGAGCGCGAGGTCACGCTGGCGGAGATCTTGAAGCAAAACGGCTATGCCACAGCTCATGTCGGCAAGTGGCACCTCGGTCTGCCCACGGCCACATATGACAAACCCACGCCTGACAAGCACGGCTTCGATCATTGGTTCGCCACTTGGAATAACGCCGAGCCCAGCCATCGCAATCCCGAGACCTTCATCCGCAATGGCGAGCCCGTCGGCAAACTTGAGGGCTACTCCTGCCAGCTCGTCGTCGATGAGGCCATCACCTGGCTCGACAAGCATCGGGCCAAAGACAAACCTTTCTTCCTCAACCTCTGGTTTCATGAGCCTCACGCTCCCATCGCCGCGCCGGACGAAATCGTCGGCAACTATGGCAACCTCAAGGATCAGGCCGCCATCTACTCCGGCACCATTGACAACACCGACCGCGCCATCGCCCGCCTGCTCGCGAAGCTCAAAGAAACCGCCCCTCCCGGCGACACACTCATCATTTATGCCAGTGATAACGGCAGCTACCGCAAAGACCGCGTGGGCAAGCTGCGCGGCCAGAAAGGCCTCAATTGGGAAGGTGGCATCCGCGTGCCCGGCATCTTCCACTGGCCGGGCGTCATCGCCGCAGGTCGTGTAGAAAAAACACCCGCAGGCCTTGTGGACGTGTTGCCCACCGTCTGCGGTCTTCTCGGCATCTCGCCACCTGAAGGCGTGCATCTCGATGGCTCAGACATCTCCCCGCTGCTCAAGCCGGAAGCGGGCGGTGCTTTCACCCGCCATCAGCCGATGTTCTGGCATCTGCAAAAATCGCGTCCCATCGTCGCGATGCGAGACGGGCCGTGGTCGCTCACCGCCGATCCCGATTTTGAACTCTCCACCGACAACATGTTTCGCGAGGAGTGGATTCCCATCATCAAGTCCGGTGCTTATAAGAACTGGCAGCTCTTCGATTTAGAAAACGACCCCGCGCAAACGACTGACCTCGCCAGCAAGCATCCCGCCGTGCTGGAGCGCCTGAAAAGCCAGCTCCTCAAGATCAACGCCAGCATCATGAGCGAAGGCACCGACTGGCATCTGCCAGCAGCGCGCTGATGCCAAACGCGAACAGGTGAAATATGCCCTTCTCAGTGGCGTTTTCGCAAGCGTCATGATTTCTCGCCGAAAACTCCTCCGTCAGATGGCCGCCACCGCAAGTGCGGCTTTGGCCTCGCCAATGTTTCCCGGAATCAGCCATGCGGCTTCCAGGGCCACTGGCGGTGGGCCAAAGCGGGTGATCTTTTTCCTGCAAAACCAGGGCTTTGATCCGAAGACCTGCATCCCGGCGGGCATGACTAGCAGTGGCTCGCTGGCCAAAGCCAAATTGCCGGAGCCGATCCAGGCGCTGGAGCCCTTTAAAGACCGCCTTCACATCATCAACGGCCTGCACGGCGTCCACACCAGTCCGTCTCACAGCGCCTTCTTCGGTGCGCTCGGCGGTTATCGTGGCAGTGATGGCGTGCCGCCCAGCGGACCGACGATTGATTATGAGCTGAGCAAGGTGCTGCCCGAGACGCTGCTGCCGCATCTGTGCATCGGCATGGACTCGATGGAAAACATGAAGGCCAAGCCGACGGTGGCGAACCTTTCTGCCAGTGGCGCGGGCCAGCCGATCTTCATGCACTCGAACCCGAATCACCTCTACCAGATGCTTTACGGCGGCATTTCAGAGGGAGAAATTCGCAGGCAGCATGAAGCGAGATCGAGCCTATTTGATCGCATCGAGCAACTCGCTGCCGCCCAGGGCAAAAGCCTCCCCGCGGCGGATCGCCAGCGCTACGGTCAATACGTGGAAGGTTTCCAGGACATCAACGGCCTACGGGGGCGGCTTGCTGGCGTCTCGGATCACCTGCGGAACTTTGCGCCGAAGGTGGATGAACGCTACACCAAACCGCAGTTCGAGACCGACTGGCATGATGTGCTGCTTGACCTCGGCATCTCAGCCTTGAAATCCGGCATCACCAGTGTGCTGACCATTGGCTCCGGGCGTGGCGAGATTTTTGGTGCGTGGAAAGGCCTCGGCGTGCAGGAGCAAGGCCACAATCTCGGCCATATGGATCAACCGGACAATCCAATCTGGATCAAGATCCGCCAATACAACAGCCGCATGTTGGTGCGGCTGATGGAGCAGCTCGAAAGCGTGCCCGAAGGCAGCGGCACGATGATGGACAACACGCTCATCGTTTATACCAGCAACAACGCTGACAAGCAGCACACCAGCGGCACCAACTGGCCGGTGATGCTCCTGGGCAACTGCGGTGGCATTTTCAAGACCGGCTGCTTCACCCAACTCGACGGCAAGCGCCCGATCAATGCACTGTATTCCACGCTGCTAAACGTCTCCGGCGTCGAGTGCGAGCGCTTCAATATGGGCGACAAGATGGCCGCGAAGTTTGATGCTGGCACGGGTCCTCTCAAAGAGATCCTCGTGTGATCGCTGTGCTCCAGCTTTGTAGCCTGATTTTCGCGGGCACGCTTTGTGCCCAGCACTGGCCGCAGGCTTCAGGGCCTAACTTGAATTGGAAAGTCGAAGGTCCCGAGCCAGCCACGCGCTGGTCCGTGGTGACTGGGGAGAACATCCTTTGGCGCACGACGTTGCCGGAAGGCGGGCAGAGCGCCGTGACGATCTGGGGGGATCGCGCCTTCGTGACGACGCATTGC
>JBIIUD010000468.1:0-3674 GCA_044340175.1 Verrucomicrobiaceae bacterium | reverse complement strand
ACGCCTGGTGGAATCTGGCAAGGATGTGGTGATCCTGTTAGACAGTCTGACGCGTTTGGCGCGCGGTTACAATTCTTTGGCAGGAGGCAAAGGGCGCACCATGTCAGGCGGCATGGATGCAAAGGCTCTGGCCAAGCCGAAAAAGTTTTTCGGCGCTGCCCGCAATGTGGAGGAAGGGGGGAGTTTGACCATTCTGGCGACGGCCTTGATCGAAACCGAAAGTCGCATGGATGAGGTGATCTTTGAGGAATTCAAGGGTACTGGTAACTTAGAGATCACGCTGGACCGGGAGATTTCGGAGCGCCGCATTTATCCGGCGATTCATGTGCTGAAATCCGGCACGCGGCGTGATGATCTGCTGTATCATCCAGACGAATTCCGTCGGGTCACTCAGATTCGCAAACAACTGGCGGCCGTGCCAGCGGTAGAAGCGATCGAGCTTTTGATCAAGAACATCAACCGCACCCGCAACAACGCGGAAGTGCTGCTCACGGGGTTGAAATGAGCCGCGCTACCCTAAATGAAGAAGGGGAAACTGGGCTGGCTACTGTTGAGGCAGGGGACAGCCGGGATTTTGTGTTTTTGGATACGGCAGAAGCACTGCAGGAGTGGACTGCGAAAATGGTGCTGGAACTGGCGGCGCATGAAGATAAGCGCTGCTGCCTAGACACTGAGGCGGACAGTCTGCACCACTACGGGGAAAAGATCTGTCTGCTGCAGGTCGCCTGCGCAGGCCATTTCGCGCTGGTGGATCCTCTGGCGATCAGTGACATGACGCCTCTGCTAGATCTGCTCAATCTGGGTGAACTCTGGTTTCATGGTGCGGACTATGATTTGACGCTGTTGCAACGTACCTATGGGTGGACTCCGCGACAGATGCGCGACACTCAGATTGCGGCGCGGTTGGTCGGTCACCGTCATTTTGGACTGGCGGCGTTGGTCAATGATATGGTCGGCATTGAGCTGTCAAAAGCCTCCCAAAAGGCCGACTGGAGTCGCCGACCTTTGCCAGATGTGATGCTGCGCTATGCCGTCGATGATGTTCGATATTTGCTTTTGATCGCGGATCGGCTGCTTGCGGAGTTGCGCACTCACGACCGAGAGGCGTGGTTCATCGAGAGCTGCCTGGATTTGCAGTCGGATGTGGCGGAGCGTTTGCTCCTTCCGAGAGAGGATCCCTGGCGGGTGCAAGGTTCTGGGCGGTTACAGCCGCGCGGACTGGCGTTTTTGCGGGAGGCCTGGATTTGGCGGGAAAGCATCGCTGAAGAGCGGGATCTTCCTTGCTTTCGTGTCATGTCGAACAAGCAAATGCTGGCTTATGCAGAGCAGTTTGAGACGGGAGCGGAAGTGGCGCCGCCTGCGGGGTGGCGGCCGCGGTGGAAAAAAGCCTTCTTTGAAGTTCTCAAGGAAGCGGGCTCGCTGCCGTTAGCCGACTGCCCTCCTCGGATCAAGCGGCCGAAAAGTCGTTTTGGCGAAGAGGAACGCGCGCTGGTGGATCGACTCTGTGGCGCACGTGATCAAGTGGCGGCGCAATTGGAGATCGAATCCTCGTTGCTGGGCTCACGCGGCACGTTGGAGCAGGTGGTCGCAGCAAAGTCTGCGGAAGGTCTGATGATGGGCTGGCAAATGGACTTGATGAAAGAGCCGCTCAGTTGGGTCGTGGCCTCGTCCTGAGGTTCAACCCGAACGCTCCTTCGAATCGCGGAATCTGGATTCAGCCTAGCAATCAGGCGGTGGTTTTGCGCTCGGAGTTGAGGTCCATCTTCCGATAGAGTGTGGCAATGCTGACGCCAAGCATGCTAGCGGTTTTTTCGCGAGAGCCATTGTTGTACTTCAGGGTCTCCTGAATGAAAAGGCGCTCTTGGGCTTTGATGAACTCGTCCAAGGTCGAACCGATGGGAAGCTGTTGGGTCGCGCCGCTGCCGGCAGGTGAGGGGACTTCAATCTGTTGACTGACCTTTGAGGGCAGATCTGAGGGTTCGACACGGTCGTTTTCGGCGAAAGCACAGGCACGCTCCACGGCGTTGCGCAGCTCACTGATGTTGCCTGGCCACGGGTACTTCTGCAGGAAGTCGAGGGCATTTTCCGAGATGGACTTGCCTTTTCCGCCCATGCGTTCAGCCAAGTCCTTGAGGAAGTGCTCCACGAGAGGGCGGATGTCCTCACGGCGATCTCGAAGCGGTGGGATTTTGATCGGGACGACCGAGATTTTATAATACAAGTCATCGCGGAATTTGCCTTGTTTGGTGGCATCCTCCAGAGATGCGGTCGTTGAGGTGACAAGGCGGAAGTCGGGGGCGCTGCCGGTGCCCCAGGTGCCTTTGCGGGCTTGGCACTCGTCCAGGAACGTGTTCAGCTGAGCCTGGATGCGGACCGGAAGCTGGTGGACTTCGGCAAGGTGAATCGTGCCCCCTTGAGCACGTCCGAAGATGCCGGTGGAGGGGTTGTTGCCATGGCCAAAGAGTTCCGTCTCAAGCACGGCTTCTGGCATGGCACTGCATTGCAGTTCCTTGAACGGGGCTTTGCTGCGGCGGCCCGCGTCATGCAGGGCTCTGGCGACCATGTGCTTGCCGACGCCAAATTCGCCCTCCAGCAGCACGGGGCTATCCGTATCGGCCACACGCCGTGCAATTTCGAAGATGCGTTGAATGGCGTCACTGTGGCCGATCAACTTGGATGAGTTGGACGACCGGCTCAAGGTGGCAGGCGGTAAGTCTGCGATGCTGCCTCCGGCTTTGCGACCCAGAGCTTGGTCAACGGTTTTGATGAGGTCGCCAAGATCGAAAGGTTTTGTCAGGTAATCGAAAGCGCCCAGGCGCATGGCTTCAACGGCGGTTTCGACGGTGCCGTGGCCTGTGACCATGATGACGGCAGTCTCAGGGTACTCTTCACGGAAGGTCTTGATGAGATCGAGACCATTCACATCCCCAATGCGCAGATCGACGATGACGAGATTTGGGCGATCTGCACGCACAGAAGCGAGGCCTTCAGCACCTGTTTGGAAGCCCAGCACGGTGTGTCCTGCCGCCCTGCAGAGCTTGCTCATGAGCTCGAGGATTGCGGCCTCATCGTCTATGATTACTATTTTAGCCATATTTTAATTATCGCTTGAGAGGCATTATTGATATTTAGACTCGCCAAACTAAATGAAAAGCCCCCAAACGTCAATCGCCTTTCTCAAAGTTGATTGCAATTGTGGGGGCGAATCAGGGGAATGCGTGTTTTTGGATGCGGAATTGTCGCAAATCTGAGTTGAGGGAGTCTAGCCTGGGTGATTCATGAAGAATCCAAGCTACGGCACCTTTCCTGCCAGGGCCAGTTTCATGGTTTCGTAAGCCAGACGGAAATCCCGTTGCTCAGCGTAGAGGGCGGCTAATTCTTGCTGGAGAAAGTCGGGTGGGTTGGGCAGGGCAAGCAGCCGATCCAGCGTACGACGCGCTTCCGTCAACCGACCCAGGCGGCGTTGGGCAAAATAAAGTTCCACTCCCTGACGTGCGTCTGTGGGATTGAAAAGGTGGTTGCGCTCGAGTTGCTCGATGTTTTGATCGGTATGGGCAGCGGCTGGGGCCACGGAGAAGACGTGGGTTTTTTGGAGGTTCCAGGCTTTCTCGAAGTTTGAGCGCAAAGCGTACTCCTCTGCCAGCAAGGACCAACCTTGCTCCCGCCAGGGTGCG
>JBIIUD010000011.1:0-14296 GCA_044340175.1 Verrucomicrobiaceae bacterium | reverse complement strand
CAAGTTTTCATTACCTATGGTGAACTCCGCCGCCTCACGGAGCAGGCGGCAGCCGCCCACAAGGCACCGCCACCACCCCCGGGTCCACCCGTGGCAGCGTGCCTGACTCAGGTTCAATACAAGCTAAGCTTTGAAAACAACACCCCACAGCTCACCGCCACCTTCACTGCAGAAAATCTAACAAACGGCTGGGCTTCTGTGCCGCTTGGTGCCTTTGAGGCAGCAGCCCTGGACGTAGTACCGCCAGAGACACGGCTGGCACGGGTGGAAGGTCAGGTGCTGCTTATGCTAGAGAAAGCGGGTCGAGTGGCCTTCACCCTGCAGTTAGCTCCAGCGGTCGATGGCAGCTTTGAAATTCATCCGCCAGTCCAAGCTGCCCTCGGTTCCTTAGAGGTGGACACACCGCCCGCAGAGCACCTGCTGCATCTGCAACAAGCGGATGGAGCCCAAAGTCGCCTTGAGCAGTCTGGTCTCATCCGGTTTCCCCAAGGTCCACTCAGACTTGCCCTGTCACGTCGGGATGAGCCACTAGCCGCAGGTCTGGCGCAGGACACGGCCATCATCACCGAGGCGATGTTTCAAACCCAGATCGCCCAGGACGGAGCGCAGCTCACCACCGTCACGCTCAGGCTGGAGCATGAATCGGCGTCGGGTCTCGCCCTCACTTTACCCACAGGTGCCGAGATGCTGCGCTGTGCGGTTCAAGGTAAGCCCTCTCAGACCCAGGACAACACAGCAGGCGGTCTCCAACTCAGCCTGCCCGCCCCTGAAAGCGGAAAGGAGCAGGCACCGGGTACCACCGAGGTGGTCTTCAGCTACTTCCTCCAAGGCAGTGCGCTTCATGCCGCCGAGGGCGAACTGGACCTTTCCCTGCCACGCACCCCTCTTTTGATCCGCCGCTTGGACTGGACAGTGGAACTGCCGGAGGGACTGGAACTCAGCGCGCAGGGCAATGTCGAGCTGCAAGCCGCCCCGGCTCCGCAGCGCCATGTCCTCCAGCTCCATCGACGACTGTGCCGCAACAACCTCACCCAGGCCAGAATCACCTATCGCAAACCCAACCTCAACGCCCGCTAATCGCTTCGACCACAATCTAACACCTTCTAACATCATGAAACCCATTCGACTCATCGCTATTGCCGTCATTTTCATTCTCACCACCGCCGGCTGGTGGACCCTGGGTGTCACCCTTGGCTTCCGCACCGACACCTATGGCCACCGCACCAGCGGAGAAGTGAACGGCCTCTGGGGGCCGAGCCTTCAGCAGCCGCATCCGCGCGCTCAATACAACGATGCCTCGGGCTCTGTTACTCTTCTTCCAGCGACGTCAAAGGTCACCGCTGATCTAACCTACGATCCCCGGAAGCGTGGCCTGCAATGGCATCGGACTTATGACGTGGTCTTCACGGGCGAGTACACCTTCAGCAATCCTACCCAAGTCACGCAGCATCTAAAGGTGGAGTTGCCGCTTCCCGGAGAGCGCATTCGACTGGAGAACTTTCAGTTCACCCTGACGGGCGGCACCTCCGATGCGGTGGTGGCGACGACACCCGCTGCCGGGCTCATGGCGGCCACGATCGAAGTGGCTCCTGGGAAGACGGTGAAACTGCAAACCGGTTACCGGGCGCGCGGCATGGATGACTGGCGCTACGTCTTCCCGGACGCCAGCCGCATCCAGGGCTTTGAACTGGCCATGAACACCAACTTTGCAGAGATCGACTACCCGTTTGATACCGGCTCACCGACCCAAGATCTGGCGGGAGCAGCGGAGGGTCACTGGACACTGGTCTGGCAGTATCCGGACGTGATTTCGGCGCAGAGCATCGGCATGAGCATGCCGAAGGTGCTCAACCCTGGACCGGTGGCCATGCAAATCGCCTTTTGGGCCCCTCTTTCGCTGGCGGTGTTCTTTTTGGTCTTGGTCATCACCAGTCTCATGAATGGGGTGGAACTGCACCCCATGAACTACCTGCTTTTGGCGGCGGGCTTTTTCGCTTTCCCGCTGCTGTTCGCTTACATGGTCGATGTGGTGAACGTGCACTGGTCCTTTGTCATCTCTGCCACAGCCTCGGTGCTTTTGGTGTGCGGATATCTGCGTTTGGTGGCGCAGGGAGCGCTGTTCAAAGTGGCGCTGCCCACGCAGCTGTTCTATTTGGTTTTGTTCAGCTACAGCTTTTTCTTGAAAGGGCTAACAGGACTCACCCTGACCGTTGGCGGTATCGTGACGTTAGGTTTGATCATGTATCTAACAGCAGGTGTGGACTGGTCTCTGGTGATGTCTTCCTGGAAACGAGAAAAAGAAGCCGAGTCTTCGAATGCGCCGCCTTTACCGGCCTAAGCGTCCACCATCGAGGCAGGCCTTCGCACGAGGGCCTGCCTGTTCTGTTTCTTTAGTTTGGGAAGCGGAAGCTTTGTAATACGGGCTGCAGGCGAAGGAAGTCGGTGGTGAGCACCGCTTCTGAATTCAAGCGACCCTGGCCATGGGTGGGCGCACGACCAGGATAGGGGCGACTCCAGAGCAGCCACTCGCCATTAGGACCCAGCCAGGTGTTGCGCAGCGCAAGACGCCCATCCGCAAACCGGACCTGCAGGTTGGCCACACCTGACGAGGATGTTTGTAGCTGGAGAGCCGCTGTTTCGGTCCCAAGTACCAGAGAGGCGCGGTGAGTGCCGCGCTGAGGAACTGGCAGCGGCAGACGGCTCGTGTGCCAAGGGCTTCCCCAACCCGTGACCGCAGCAGTGGTGGAGCCCTGTGAAAGCTGACCGATGAGTGCGTCAGCGGAAGTGAAATCCAGCTTCAACTGAAGAGGTGCGGCGTTGCTGATCGGGAGGGACAGCGTGAGCTTCGGTGTCTCCTGCTCGCGAGCGATGATTTGACCGCGCAGGGTGTGGGAGGCATTGCCATTCCAGAGCGTTCCAGAGAGCGCCCCAGTGGTAGTGACGCTGAGGTGGATCATGCCGCCGAGATCGGAGTTCAAGGCTGGATGGCGGGCCAGCAGCGCCGCGTAAGGCCGGGCGAACTCAGGCGGCAGCGGAATGCGCGGGCGGGCAAAAACGAAGTGCAATGCAGTGTCCACCCAGAGTTCGGGGGTTTGGGTGAGGGAAGCCAACGTGACGAGCTTTCCATTCTGCTCAATGCGCTCAAGGATGTGGCCTTGAGCGGGCACGACGCTGAGGGCGGAGGATCCACCGAGCGGGAGAGCCGCCTGAGTGGCGCGGGCGACGCCAGGACCTGCGGAGGTGACGGTCAAGCGGACAGGCGTGGGGTCAAGGAGCTGCTGGTGATAGTGCTCAAGATGGGTCCGGCCATCGGACGCCTTGAGAGTGCTGCTGGAGACGGCGGGATTCAGGCCCCGCGCGCTTTCCCAACCATCCGGAAGACCGTCACGATCACGGTCAAGCGGGGGCGTGCCAGGGGCGAGGATCGGCCAGCCGCCGACATCGGACTGGGAGTCGATGAGGTCGCCAGTGCGGTTGGCGACTTGGCTGAGAATCCGTAGATCGACGCTGTCGCGGCGGAGGGAAGCGCCGACGCGGTCAAGGACGTTCACGGTGGAAGCGGCGGCGGTGACGGTGGGAAGTTCGGCATTCGTGAAGGGCACCGGGGTGTTGAGAAAGTAGTCGGTGCCGATCTCGCGCGGGACGGAGACCATCCAGGTGGGATCGGGATTGTTGGACGTATTTCTCCAGGGCTGACCATTGAAAGTATTGCCAGACCAATGGGCACGGGCATGTGGAGAAAGTTCTTCAAAAGCCCAGTAGCGGTAAGCATAGTACGGCAACTGCGGGATGGGCAAGAATGCGGGTTCGGTGCCGGGACCGGGGAGGTAGGCGTTATTCACAAAGTTCACACGGGCAGCCGCGTCGCGATTGCGATTGGCGCCTGCGGCTTCCCAGCCCTCGTTCACAGAGCCCCAGTCATAGACAACATTGTTGCGGAAGTCGAGGTGGACGCCCTGCGGATCACGGGTGACGGGGTCCAACCCCTGGACCAAGGGGGAGCGGTCGGCGTGGTGGGCATAGAGATTGTGGTGAAAGCTGAGCCGCGCCCCGTTGCGCCCCCCCAGAATCGAGCCTTTGCCATGCGGTTGGCCGGAGGAGTGAACAGAGTGGTGAAGGCTTTCTGAAATGAGGCACCACTGCACGCTGACATCACGCGCATCCAGGCTCACGGAGAGAACCTCATCGACACCCCAGGAGGTGGAGAGGTGATCGAGAATGATGTTATTGCCGCGCATGACTGAGATGGCATCGACATCCCTGCCCGCGAGATCCCCGGGGCGAAAGCGTAGGTGGCGGACGATGACTTGGCTGGCAAGGATGATGAAGTCATGCCCAGCGATGGTAAAGCCCTGGCCTGGGGCCGTTTGCCCGGCGAGGGTGAGGTAGGGCTCGTGCACACGCAGCGGGCTCTTCAAAAACAGGGTTCCGGAAACGCGAAAGACGACGGTGCGGCGGCCCGTGGCCTCGACTGCGGCGCGCAGGGAGCCTGGACCGGCGTCATTCAGATTGGTGACGGCTATAACCCGCCCGCCACGACCACCGACCGTCCACTTGCCCGCGCCTTCCGCGCCAGGAAAGGCAGTGAGCTGCGCCTGCGCTCCCCCCGCCCAAAGCAGCCCCATCACCAAGCCTCCCAAGAGAAGACGGTGCAGCACGGAGTGGATGGAACGCGAATCGTACATGAATAATCCTATAAGATAGCCGGTATATTTGGTTTTGGCGATAATAAAGAGATCGCGGTCGGTAGAACCTTGCCGGGGAGCGAGGGGCGCGGACATGGCAACGCACAGGATACGGGTGCGCGGTGATATCACGCTCGGCCTTCACGGCGCTTGACGGAGGGGGCGTTTCCGGGTGTGGTGGGGGCCGTGGCTTATTTGACTTCTCCCCGCTCGACAGACCGGATGCCCTCCGGTGTGCCTTACATCATCAGCAATGAGTTTGCGGAGCGATTCAGTTTTTATGGGATGCGGGCGGTACTGTTCGCGTTCATGACGACGGCTCTGGTGACGCATGAGGGAGCGCCGGACCTGATGAGCGAGGCAAAGGCCTCCGAGTGGGTGCATCTTTTCATCACGGCGGTGTATTTCACGCCGTTGATCGGGGCACTGATGGCGGATCTTTGGCTGGGCAAATACCGGACGATCCTGCTGCTGTCCTTGGTTTATTGCGCGGGCCATCTGGTATTGGCGCTGGATCACACGCGCACCGGTCTGATGTGGGGGCTGGGCCTGATCGCCCTTGGGGCTGGCGGGATCAAGCCCTGCGTGTCGGCGCATGTGGGGGACCAGTTCGGGGCGCGCAACGCGCACCTGCTGCCGAGAGTGTTCAATTGGTTTTACTTTTCGATCAATATCGGAGCAACGATCTCGATGCTGCTGACGCCCTGGCTGCTGGAGTCGGTAGGGCCGCATTGGGCCTTCGGGATTCCGGGTATCCTGATGGCGGTGGCGACGGTGGTGTTCTGGATGGGACGAAATGAGTTTGCGCACATTCCAGCGGAGCCACGTCGGTTTCTGAGTGAACTGGTGCAGCCCGCGTTTCGAAAGTCTCTGGGCGGGCTGCTGATGCTGTATGTGTTGATCGCGGCGTTTTGGTCGGTGTTTGACCAGACGGCGTCGCGCTGGGTGGCGCAGGCCGAGAAAATGGACCGGATGCTGTGGGGGTGGCAGGTTCTGCCATCCCAAATGCAGAGCCTGAACTCGATCCTGGTGCTGGTGCTGATCCCGCTGTTCACCCTGGTGATTTATCCGCAGCTGGGAAAAGTGACTTCCCTCACGGCGATGCGGCGGATCGGGGCGGGGCTGGTGGTGACCATGGGGGCGGTGGCCATGTCATGGTGGATCGAGCGGGAACTGACGGCGGGAGTAACCCTGCACATCGGCTGGCAAGGACTAGCGTATTTGCTGATGACGACAGCGGAAATTTTGATTTCGATCACGGCGCTGGAGTTCAGCTACACTCAGGCGCCGCCGCGATTGAAGTCGTTCATCATGGCTCTGTATCTCCTCTCCGTAGCGCTGGGGAATTACTTCACGGCCTGGGTCAATGGCTGGATCGAGCGCGTGGGGGCCGAGGCGGCGGGCATGGTGGGCGCGGACTATTACCTGTTCTTCTTGAAGGTGATCGCGGGCACGACCGTGATTTATTTCATCGTCTCCGGCTTCTACCAAGAGAAGCAGCATCTGCAAGACGATGCCGCAGAAAGCTGAGGCTTTTTAAACCATGGCCGCCACCGTCTCCCTGAGCCCCTCTGCCACGGTGTGCTCAGGTTTGAAGCCCAGCGTGTTCTCCACCCGCGAGGTATCGGCGCAGGAGTGCCGAATATCGCCGGGGCGGAAGTCTCGATGAATGACCTCCGCCACGGCACTGCCGGTCTGCTCCTGAACCAAGGCTCTGAGAGTTTCAAACAGGGCCTTCAGGTCGGTCGCACGGCCGAGGCCGACATTGAAAGCCCTGCCAAAAGCATCCTCATTGGCCGTGCCGGAGGCAAGCAGTAGGGCCTGCACCACGTCTTTCACAAAGCAAAAATCGCGGGTGTTACCGCCGTCGCCATTGATGTAGACCGACTCCCCCTGGGTCATGGCCGCGATCCAGCAGGGGATCACTGCCGCATAAGCGCCCTTGGGATCTTGGCGCGGACCGAAGACATTAAAAAAGCGCAGGCCTACCGGTTCAAAGCCAAAGGCGGCATGCAGCGTGGCGGCATAGACCTCGTTGATGTATTTGCTGGCAGCGTAGGGTGAAAGCGGGCGGCCCAAGGAGTTCTCGACCTTGGTCGGCAACGGGTCGTCGCCATAGACGGCGCTGCTGGAGGCATAAACGAACCGCTTGAGGCCCGCCGCACGCGCAGCCAGCATGAGGTTCAGCGTGCCGGTAGCATTGATGTCATGGCACAACCGCGGCTCATCCAGGGACAGCGGCACGGAGCCGAGCGCGGCAAGGTGGATGATTTGCTGCACACCCTGGACAGCGGCCGCGCAGGTCTCAGGATCGCGAATGTCACCGACGACGAAGTCCAACCGCGCTGCGGCCGCCGGACCGACGAGGCCCTTGACCGCCTCCAGATTCGCCGGAGTGCTGCTGAAATGATTGTCGAGCACGCGCACCGTCTGCCCCAGTTCGAGGAGCTTTTCCACCACATGAGAGCCGATGAATCCGGCCCCTCCCGTGACCAGCCAAGAGCGGGGCTGGTGTCTTAAAGTCTCCTGAAACTGCGAATAAAGGCTGGTCATGGTCGGGACGAATCTCTACGCTGCCCCCAGGTTCAGTGCAAGATTGGCTTTGGAAGGTGCGTCTATGCCAGTTAGACCTCTAACCCTGCTCTTCTTTATGTTCCGCGTTCCCGGTGTTCCTGGCAAAGATCTGTGCGACAAGCATCTCGGCTTCTCGCGTCGCGATATCCTACGCGTTGGCGGGGCTTCCATGATGGGCCTCACCCTCAACAACCTTCTGCGTGCCCAATCCGCCAGCGCTGCGAGTCCGCAGCTCGGGCGCGCCGGCTGGGGCAAGGCCAAGCATGTTTTGATGATTTATCTTCAGGGCGGCCCGAGCCACATCGACCTCTGGGACCCCAAAGAGAATGTGCCCGACAAGGTGCGCTCCGACTTCAAGAGCATCCCCACCAAGATTCCTGGTACCCATTTCACGGAAATCCTGCCGCAGTTGGCCAAGGTGAACGACAAATTCACCATGATCCGCTCCATGAGCTACACGCCAGTGGGCCTTTTCAATCACACCGCGGCGATCTATCAGATCATGACCGGCTACACCACGGACAAGGTAAGCCCGTCCGGTCAGCTCGAACCGCCGAACGCCAAGGACTACCCGAACTTCGGCTCCAACATCATCCGCTTGAAGCCGTTGGACGAGCCGATGCTGCCTTTCGTCATGCTGCCTCGCCCGCTGCAGGAGTCCAACGTCGTCGGCAAGGGCGGCACCGCAGGTTTCCTGGGCAAAGCTTACGATCCCTACACGCTCTATCCTGAAGGCGACGATCTTGACCTCGGTAAAATGGACCGCATCAAGATCGACGACCTCCAACTCCGCCCGGATCTCTTCTCTGTCCGTCTGCAACGCCGCGCCAAACTGCGTGATGCCATCACCGCCCAGATGCCGACCATTGAGGCGGCGGTGAAAGATCTCAGCTTGGACAGCTACTACGACCAAGCCTTGAGCCTCATCGCCAGTGGTCGGGCTCGGGATGCCTTTGCCCTAGAGCGGGAACCCGAGAAACTGCGTGACCGCTATGGCCGCAACACTTTTGGCCAAAGCTGCCTGCTCGCACGCCGCTTGCTCGAGGCTGGCACCCGCGTCGTCGAAGTGATCTGGCCCAAGGTCGCCAACTCAGACAACCACTCCTGGGACCATCACGTTGGCCTCAGCAAACGCATGAAGGACCAGTCCGGACCCATGCTCGACCAAGGTCTGTCCGCCTTGTTTGATGACCTCGACGCCAGCGGTCTGCTGGATGAGACCCTCGTCGTCGCACTTGGTGAATTTGGTCGCAGCCCCGAAAAAGGCGTGTCCACTTCCGGCAACAACAACAGCGCCGATGGCCGCGACCACTGGCCTTACTGCTACACCGCCGTCGTGGGTGGGGCGGGCATCAAGCGTGGCTATGTGCACGGCAAATCCGACGCCACCGGCTCCGCGCCGGCGGAAAGTCCGGTTCACCCGACCGAGCTGCTCGCGACCATTTACCACGCTGTCGGTATCGACCCCGAAACCATCGTTTACAACCACCTCAATCAGCCCCGGGAGCTGGTCAAAGCGAAGCCGGTCACGGAGCTGTTTGCTTGAGCTTGATGGGCAGGAGTTCAGAAAGCGCTTCGTACCCCGCCGATTGACTTCGGCGGCTACGTGGAGGACTTCGCCGCGCTCACCGCCCACCGATTGACACGGCAGCTCAGGTCACTCGAAGACTTTAACGGCGACCAATTGCTGACCATCGCGAGCAAACAGCAGACCATCCGCAAAGGCCAGGTGCGCTCGGTGGCCAGAGCGTAGGATCTGCACCTGATGCAGGGGGTCAAAGGTCTTGGCGTCGGTGGGGATCACCCAGAGCTCGCCCTGTTCAGTCACGACCAGCAGATGCGCGCCGACGCGGATCAAGGTGCCGCCGGGCACGCTGCTTGATTGCCAGCGCTTTTCCTGGGTCGTCAGGTCGATGCAGCGCAGAGTTTGCCCCATCTCCTGGCGGCCATCGAATCCGAAGAGCGTCTCGCCTTCGATCACTGGCGTGCCGTAGTGGGCATCCAACAAACCGGACTTCACCCACACTGGCTCCAGCTCTGGCAGCTTCAACAGATGCAATCCGACGTCATAACCCGCCGAAAGCAGGACCCGGCCACCGCTGAGCAGCACCGGTTGAGAAGCGTTCACGCTGGCCTCCATGTCAGCACGCAGACGGCGGTGAGCCGTGACCTTGCCACTGCTAGACTCGAGCAGCCAGACTTCGTTGCGCATCCAGCAGAGTAACTGGTCTGCACCGACCGCGACGGGAGAGGCATATCCGGCTTCATCGGCGACGCTCTGCCAGGCTTGTTTCCCGGTTGTCACTTCGAAAGCGACAACTCCCGCGGCCAGCCCCTTGCCTTGGCCCCCAGGTGTGATGATGACGCGGTCACCCACCACCAAGGGCGAGCAGGCACGCCCGAAGAACCCCTGCGGTGAAGCATAGTCCTTTACCGTGTCCACTTGCCAGAGCGACTTTCCAGTTTCGAGATCGATGGCATCCAAGACGCCGTCGGCTCCATGCACAAAAACGCGGCCATTGGCGATGGCGGGCACGCCCCGGGGGCCGTTGTCGAATCCAAAGTTGTCCACATAATCCGTGGCGCGTTTGAAAGTCCACAGCATGACCCCCGTCGCGGCCTCCACGGCTTCCACGACGAGTTCATCGCCAAGACGATGTGCGATCACGACTTTTCCGCTGGCGACCACTGGTCCGGCAAATCCTGTGCCGAGCTCGCGCTCCCACACCGGCTGCGGCTCGATCAGTTTTTTGCCAGCAGGAGCCTCAATGACGCCATCGCGCTGCGGTCCCAGCAGTTGGGGCCAGTCGGCAGCAGTGAGGGACTGGGCGGTGATCCAGAGAAATAAGAGTGAGATGCGTGTCATGCGAGGCCGAGCCATTGCTTCAAGAGAGTGAAGTCGCGATCCTGCGCAGCCTTGAACTCTTTGAGCAGAGTCGGGTCTTTGGGATCGCCCTTCAAGTACTCTACGTGCAGTGAAATCGGCCCACGGTAGTTTTCTTTGACCAGCATCTTGGCAAAAGCTTCGTCCACCATGCCTTGACCGAGCGGGCAGGTTTCGGATTTTTTGCCCTGCCACGCAAAGTCTTTGAAATAAACCGCTCCGCGATGCTCCTTCACCAGAGCCGCCTCCAGGGGCCAGCTCAGGCCGCCTTCGACAGTGGCGTGGAGAATGTCGTAGGCGAAGGCAAACTGCTCCGGCTTGTACTCACGCATGATGGAATAGATATCCCACACGGGCGCGCCGAAGTAGGTTTTGCCGGAGTGATTTTGGAACAGCGGCTGGATCCCGATCTCATCGCAGAGCTGCACGAGGTCCTTGATTTTCGGGCGCACGGCCTGGAGCTGCTCCCAGATGGGCTGGTCGAGATCGTATTTGTAGTAAAGCATCCGGAAGCGCTTCACGCCCAGGCTGGCGGCGGTGCGCAACACGGCTTCGGTGCGCTGCTCAGCACTGACTTCGTTGATGCCGGAGGTCAGGATCGTCATGTTCAGATTGCGCTTCTTGAGCTCACCGATAAACAACGGCAACTCGTCCTCCACCCGCTCCGGCTCGATGTGGCCTTTGGGCCGGATCGGCGCTTCGATGCCATCGACCCCCATTTCAGCGGCGATGTCCGCAATCTGATCAAACGGCAGGCCTTGCAGGTGCTTGGTGAAGAAGCAGAACTCGTTGCGTTTGCCTTTGCCTTTGTCTGCGGCAGTGACGAGGGAAGGCGACGTGGCGGCAAGCGACCCGGCAAGGGCAGCTCCGGTTTGGAGAAAGTGGCGACGGTTCATGGCGGCGAAGAGGAGAACGTCAGGCTAGCCTTGCGTTTCACAAAATCCAAGAAATCTGGATGCACAGGGTGCCAGCGGGCTCTTTAATCCGCGCCATGCCCATTGAAGACACCAGTAACGAACTGCCCGCTCGTGCGATGAAGCGGATGGCGTCTCTGGGGCATCACGTGGCTTTGTGGACAGACGCTCTCACGGCGCTGCGGAACCGTTTGGCCAAGGATCGACTACCAGAGACCTGGCGAACGCATGTCCTAGCCGGTCTGCCTGAAGGAACCGGGGCCGTTAACTCCCTCGCACTCACCGTGCACCTGCCCGTCGGCGATCCCGCAGGCTGGACGGTGGAACCCCGACGGGACGAACCCACTCCCGCTCTGACAGCGTCGGCGCGGGCACTGCTGCATTTGCCAGCGCTGCAAAAAACCTGGGCCACCTGGCTGCGCGGCAATGTGCTGGCGGATTTGCGTGAGCGCCTCGGCAGAGCCTGGATCGTGGACCCAAGCGCTTTGCCATCCCAAGGCGCGCTGCCAGGACTGGGCATAGCGCGTTGGGCGGACTTCCATCGTTTGGCGGATTCAGGGCGGAGATTTCGGCTGGAGTTCAAGCACGGAGATCGATGGATGCTTGATCCAAGCACGGTGCGGGCAGATTGGCAAACAGTGGCAGGACAGCTTGCGGGTTGTGCGCTCGGCGGGGCGGTCGTCGAAGAGTTGCCAGGGCAACCCGGCACATTGCTTGAGGTGTCATATGCTCTGAGGGCAGGTCGCTGGGAGCTAGCGTAGCTCAGGTTCGCCGGAGGCAAAACCCGGGCTACTTTCTCTGAAGAGGGGGGAGGATGGAGGCGTTGGTTTGAGCATGAATTTGGAACTGCAACGAAAAGTCCTCACAGGAAGGCGGGCGGGACCGCGGGTCCTGATCACCGCCGGAGTGCATGGGGATGAGTATGTTCCGATGCTGACGGTACGGGAATTGATTCGGCGGTTCGAAACGGAGACGGACCTGCAGAACCAACTCCAGGGTCGGCTGACGTTGGTGCCGGTGGTCAATGAATCCGCATTCCGATTGGGAAGACGCTGCGGGGAGGATGGACTGGATTTGGCTAGGTCCTGTCCTGGTAAGGAAGACGGGAGCGTGACGGAGCAGACAGCGGCGGCTCTGAGTAGGCTGATTCGGGACGCGGATTTCTATGTGGACCTGCACACAGGTGGGACCGAATTCTGCGTGTGGCCACTGGCCGGGTATGTTCTGCATAAGGACGGTGACATCCTGGAAAAACAACGGGGCATGGCAAAGGCCTTCGGTCTGCCACTGGTCTGGGGTACGTCAGCAGAGTTGGAGGGGCGGTCGCTCTCGGTAGCACGGGATGCTGGGGTGCCGGCGATCTACGTGGAGTACTTTGGTGGGTCGCTGGAGTCGGTGGGACCTGGGCACGCGCAGTGGGGCACGGTTCCCGGTCGGGAGTTGATCGAAAAGGAAGGGTCGACCCATCCCATGGTAACGGGTTGCCTTAACCTGCTGCGTCACCTGGGCGCACTCGAGGGGGAAGCCTTGCAACATGAGCCGGAGGTGATCGAGGATCATCGTCCGCAGTCCGGTCACATGCAGATCTGTCATCCTGCGCCACTGGACGGCTTTTTCCAGCGCACGGTGGATGTGGGGGACTGGGTGGAAACCGGAACCCTTTTGGGAAGGGTGAGTTCCGTTTTAGGGGATCGCTCTGAGAACGTGCTTGCTGGCAACGGCGGGCGGGTAGTGACGCTACGCTGGCATCCGCGGGTCAATGCGGGCGATTCAGTGGCTGTGGTGGCCGAAAAATCTGGGGATTGAGATGAGCATTTGGCGCTGGAATCATCAATGGGCACCTGGGCTAGCAGAGGCAAATCGGCTATCCTTGGGTGAAGGTGCCACGCCGCTGGTGCGCAGTCGGAGCATCGGGCCTGCACTGGGTTTGCAAAACCTGTATTTCAAACTGGAGTCCGCCAATCCCAGCGGGTCCTACAAAGACCGCTTTGCCGCTCTCGCCGTGGCGCACATGCTGGAGCAGGGTCAGCACACCTGCGTGGCGACCTCCAGCGGCAACACGGGTGCGGCTTTGGCGGCTTACTGTGCGGCGGCAGGCATCCGCTGCCGGATCGCGGTGGTGGAAACCGCTCCGATGGGGAAATTGCAGCAGATGCTGGCTTATGGAGCGGTGATTCAGCGGGTGCGTGGATTTGGTTTGGACTCGGAGATCACGCGCCAGACCTTTGAGCGACTGCGCGCGCGCGGTGATGAACCAGGCTGCGCCTTGCAGATCAGCGCCTACGCTTACAGCCCGCTGGGCATGCAAGGCGTGGAAAGCATCGGCTTTGAATTGGTGGAACAATTGCCGGAGATGCAGCAGGTGTTTTCCCCCGCAGGCGGCGGCGGCCTGACCCTCGCGGTGGCCCGTGGTTTGCGCAAACAAGGGCATGTGGCAGCAGTGCATTGCGTGCAGCCCGAAGGCAATGACACCATCGCAGGACCGCTGCGGGCAGGCGAGGTCGAGGCGGTGGCGGTGGAATGCCAGACGGCGATCAGTGGGTTGCAGGTGGCGAGTGTGATCGATGGTAATGAAGTCATCGCGGCTTGCCGAGCCAGTGGTGGCACAGGCCATACGGTGACCGATGGGGAAGTATGGGCGTTGCAAGCGCGTCTGGCGCGGGAAGAAGGGCTTTTTGCTGAGCCTGCCGGGCTGGTTGCCTTGGCCGGTGCGCTGCGTGCGGTGAGCGCGGGTGAAATCGATCCCGAAGCGACCGTGGTTTGTCTGGTGACCGGGAGCGGCTTCAAAGACATGGCTTCCGTGGAGCGGTTGAACGCCGGATTCGAGTCAGGCTGTGTCGAATGGGACACCCTCTGAGGCGCAGAATGACGGTTGAACCGCACGGCGGCTTGGGGCATGATGGAGATCAACGCTTTTGCCCGCCCCCTTTCCCATGACTTACGCTGAGCTTCAGAACCTCTACCAACTGCCCTTCTTTGACCTTCTGCAAAAAGCCCGTGCGGTGCATGAAAAGCATTGGCCGGAAAACGAGGTTCAGTTGTGCACCCTGCTTTCCATCAAGACCGGCGGATGCAGTGAGGACTGTGGCTACTGCGCTCAAAGCGCGCGTTACAGCACGGGCGTGCAAGCCGAGAAACTGATGGACACCGCCACGGTCATGGAGCGCGCCAAAGCCGCCCGCGCCAGTGGTTCCACCCGCTTTTGCATGGGTGCAGCCTGGAAAGGCGTGCGCATGGGC
>JBIIUD010000467.1:0-3681 GCA_044340175.1 Verrucomicrobiaceae bacterium | reverse complement strand
ACCAACGGTTTCTCCTCTCACTGCCCCTGCTCAGTCTCTGCGGGACGGTGCCGCCTGCGCAGGCGGGGCTGGAGTTCAACCGCGACATCCGCCCCGTGCTCGCTTCCAAATGCTACGCCTGCCATGGGCCTGACGAGGAAAAGCGTGAGGCTGGTTTGCGCCTGGATGTGCGGGAGGAAGCCGTGAAAGAGGCCATCAAACCCGGCCAGCCCGAGCAGAGTCCATTTTGGCAACGCATCACTGCTCACGATCCCGATGACGTGATGCCGCCACCTTCTTCTCCCAAGCCGCTCACGGACTCCGAACGTCAGCTCTTCCGCCAGTGGATCATCGAAGGAGCTCCCTATCAACAGCACTGGTCGTTTACGCCCATTCAACGCTCACCCGTACCTGGTGGCGGCGCGCTGAATCCCATCGACGCCTTCGTGCGTGCGGAACTCTCAAAGCACGCTCTAGAACCCGCGCCCGCCGCTGACCCCGTCACGCTCCTCCGCCGCGTCTCGCTCGATCTCACCGGTCTGCCACCAGGCCCCGAAGAAGTGCGTGCCTTTGTGCAAGCCGGCGCAGGGGATGCCGCTTATGGGTTTCTCGTGGATCGGCTGCTGGCCTCCCCCCATTTCGGCGAGCGTTGGGGCCGCCACTGGCTGGACGTGGCGCGTTATGCTGATAGCAACGGCTTCCTTGGTGATGGCCTGCGCAAGAACGCCTGGAAATACCGGGACTGGGTCATCGACGCCATCAACCGCGACCTGCCCTTTGACGAGTTCACCATCCAACAACTGGCGGGCGATCTGTTGCCAAACCCTCCACTGACGGCCACCGGCTTCCACCGCAATGCCGCGCTCAACACCGAAGCCGGTGTGGACAAAGAAGAAGCCCGCTTTCAAAATTTGGCAGATCGAGTCAACACGACTGGTCGGGTTTGGATGGGTCTCACCGTCGGCTGCGCCCAGTGCCACACCCACAAGTACGATCCCATCACCATCCGGGACTACTACAGCCTCTACGCCTTCTTCAACAACACTGCTGACCAGGACGACGCCCAAACACAGGCTCCCACACTCGTGGAACTAGCCACGGACCGCCGTCAAACTTACATCCACCTCGCTGGTGACTACGCACGCCGTGGCCCAGATGTCATGCCCGCCAGTCTGTCCGCTTTGCCAGCCATGTCCAAGCCCACTCAAACCGAGGCCACTCGCCTCGACCTCGCTCGCTGGCTCGTGTCCCCAGAGCATCCTCTCACCAGTCGCGTCGCCGTGAATCAGATTTGGAGCAAACTCTTCGGCACCGGCATCGTCAGTACTCCAGATGACTTTGGAGCCACGGGTGAGCCCCCCTCCCACCCTGCCTTGTTGGATTTCCTAGCTTCGGAGTTCATGAAAAACGGGTGGAGCCGCAAAGCATTGATCCGCCTGATCGTCACCTCGGAAACCTATCGCCAAAGTTCCGCCCACCGGGAAGACATCCTCGAGATTGATCCGCTGAATCGTCTGCTCTCTCGTCAGAATCGCCTGCGCCTTGACGCCGAGATTCTGCGTGATGCGGCGCTCACGGTCAGTGGCATGCTCACCACCAGCCTCGGCGGTCCCAGCTTCCGCCCACCGCTGCCCGAGGATGTGTTTGATGTCGGCCGCTCCAAGAACTGGCAGGCAGACACAGGCGGCCAGCTCTACCGCCGCAGTCTCTACATCATCACCCTGCGCAGCGTGCTTTACCCGTTGTTGACGACCTTCGACGCGCCCGACGCCGCCGACGCCTGCGTGCGCCGAGAACGCAGCAACACGCCACTGCAGGCGCTCACCATGATGAACGATCCTGTCTTCGTCGAGGCCGCTCAATCCCTCGCACTGCGCGTCATCCGAGAAGCCCCACGCACCACGCCGGCACGCCTGAAGCACCTCTTTTTCCTCGCACTCAACCGCCTGCCAGAACCGGAGGAACTGGATCGACTCCACCGCTTTCACAACCAACAAAAAGCCCGCGTCAAGGCCAGTGGCAAGGATGCTCTGAAGGCGCTCGGCATCATCACTGCGGCGATCTCACCCGCCGATGCCCAGGAGACCGTTACCTTTGTCGCGCTTGCCCGGGTCATCCTCAATGTGGATGAGTTCATCAACCGCCAATAGGGGTTTGCATGACGCATGCCACGCCCGACGTAGGTTTCCGCCATCATGATCATGAAACATACCCCTCTCTTTGCCGCACTCCTACTCGCCATGACGGTCTCAGGTCAGGACGCACCGAAACCCCTGCGCGCCGGCATCGTCGGGCTGGATACTTCCCACGTGCCTGCCTTCACCAAGCTCTTCAACAAGGGCGAGACGGAGGGCGAACTCGCAGGCATTCAAGTGACCACCGGCTACACCGGCGGCACCGACATGCCCGCCAGCAGGGACCGCAAAGAAAAATTCACCCAGCAGCTCCGTGAGATGGGCGTCGAGATTGTGCCGACGATCCCTGAACTGCTCGCAAAGGTCGATGTGGTGCTCCTAGAGAGTGTCGATGGCCGCATCCACCTCCAGGAAGCGCGGGAGATCTTCAAAGCGGGCAAACCGGTCTTCATCGACAAACCACTCGCAGGCACATTGGCTGAGGCCATCGCCATCGTCGAACTCGCCAAGAAGCATGGCGTGCCCTTTTTCAGCAGCTCCTCCTCGCGCTTTGGCGAAGAAATGGTCGCTCTCAAAGCAAATGCAGCCTTGGGAGATATCCTCGGCGCACAGACCTGGGGGCCTTGCTCCTATCAGGAAGGCACGCCCGACTTTTTCTTCTATGGTATCCACGGCGTCGAGGCGCTCTACACGCTCATGGGCACGGGTTGCGAGACCGTCTCACGCGTGAAAGCCAGCAACCATGACGTGGCCACCGGCGTGTGGAAGGACGGCCGCGTCGGCGCTTACCGTGGCATCGTCAAAGGCAAGGCCGACTTCGGCGCGGTGGCCTACGGCAGCAAAGCCATCGGCCAAGCCGCAAAAGCCGTCAGCTATGAAGGTCTCTGCCGCCAAATCGGCAAGTTCTTCCGCAACGGTGTGGCTCCCGTGAGTGCTGAGGAAACCCTCGAGATCTTCACCTTCATGGAAGCCGCCGACGAAAGCCTGCGCCAAGGCGGCAAACCCGTCGCACTGGCGGATGTGCTCGCAAAGGCGAAGGCGGAAGCGGCGAAGCTGATTAACTAACCTCGATTTTTCTAACACCATGCTCACTCCCACCCGCCGACGCTTTTTTGAAGACTCGCTCATGGCCGCTGCGGCGGTCGCTTTGCCGAGAACCTTGCTCGGAGCCGATCCGGCACCGGTTTCAGCGAATGAAAAGATCACAGCGGCCATCATTGGCTGCGGCATTCGCGGGAAGGCGCATGCGCGGGAACTGGCGCGGCTGGCGGAATGCGATGTGGCGTATGTTTGCGACCCGGATCTCGATCGCGCGGATGAGGTGGGCGCGTTGCTCGTCGAGTTGAAGCGTCCAATGCCGAAGATGGTGCAGGACTTGCGCAAGGTGCTCGAAGACAAAGCCGTGGATGTGGTTTTCATCGCCACGCCCAACCACTGGCACGCGCTGGCGGCGATCTGGGCGATGCAGGCGGGCAAGGATGTGTATGTTGAGAAGCCGGTGAGCCAAAACGTCGAGGAAGGCCGCCGCATCGTGCAGGTGGCGCGGAAGCTGGGGCGCATCGCTCAA
>JBIIUD010000466.1:0-3683 GCA_044340175.1 Verrucomicrobiaceae bacterium | reverse complement strand
CGCTTTGCCAGAAAGCGTGTCACCGATGCCTGCCGTCAGTGCGGCGACGTCGATTTCAATGCCTTGGCTTTTCATTTGGCCACCGATGTTGGTACCAATGAAGTAGCTGACTTTGTCCATGGGCACAGGCCCAGGGGCAGCGGCAGTCGCAGGTTCGCCCGCAGGCGCAGCAGGGTCGGGTGTTTGACTATAGAGAGGCGCAGCAACGACAAGCGTAGCTGCGACGGCAGCTTGGAGGGTGGTTTTCATCTGGAAAGCGCCGACCCTACCCGTCCCACTCCTCCTGGTCAACCGCCATTCCTGACAAGTTCGGCCCGTGCCTTCGGCAGCCCTTCGCGGCTTAACAGCGCGACTTTCACGCTTCGCATTTATTCTCACCAAGCTCATGAGTTCAGTCGCCCAACCACGGTTTTTTTGGGTTACTGCGCAACCAATCGCAGGTCTACCGGTTACACTTTCCGTCACAAGGAAGCGGGCATTCCAACCGCCAGCACCGACCAACCAACCAACACGTCCAACTCACCAAAATGAAAATCCGATCCAACCTCCTCCTCATCGCCCTCGGCAGCGGCGCTCTCATGGCCACCCCTAGCTTCAGCCAAGAAGGCGAACGCCCACGCCCACCAGCCGGGGCACCCGAAGGCCGTAATCCCGGTGATATGCTCAAACGCGCCGACACCGATGGCGACGGTAAGGTCAGCAAAGACGAATTCATCAAGGCCCGCGCGGCAGACCAGGAAGAAGCCTTTGGCCGCATTGATGCCAATGCGGATGGCTTCATCGATCAAGTGGAGGTCAGCCAAATCGCCGAACGGATGCGTGCCGCCGCTGGTCGTGGTGGTCCCGAAGGCATGCGCCGTCCTGAGGGCGGTGAAGGTGGCTTCCGCCGCCCCGAAGGCGGCCCCGAAGGCATGCGACGTCCAGAAGGCGGTGAAGGTGGCTTCCGCCGTCCTGCCGAAGGCGGACCAGAAGGTCGCCCCCGCCCAGAAGGTGATCGCCCCCCTACTGAAGGCATGCGACGCCCTGAAGGCGAACGCCCCGAAGGCCGTCCCGAAGGCGGACCCGCTCTCTTGGATCAGGCCTTTGGCCGCATGGACCAGGACGGTAGCGGTCAAATCTCCAGGGACGAATTTGCTCAAGGCATGGCCCGCATGAGAGAGGGCTTCGGCCGCGGTCGCGGTGAAGGTCCCGGTGCCCCCGGCGCTGGTCGTGGCCCTAGCACGGGCGAAGGTGGCTTCCGCCGTCCGCCTCAACAAGGCGGAGAGGGTACCGGCAAACCCCGCCCAGAACTCGAAGAGGAAAAACCTGCTCCCGCCCCAGAGAAAAAGGACGACGCGTAATCCCTCCCTCTGCGGATTGATCCATCCCCCTTCTCTTGACGGAGAGCCCTCACCGGCTCTCCGTTTTGTTTTTCGCTCAGACGCATCACCCTCTTGATTTCACCTTCTGCCCCGCCCACCATCGGGCCAGACCTTCCTTCCTGATCTGTTCTCATGAAACGCCTCTACCGAGCCGCCCTCGTCGCTTCCGAATACCATCGCGATCCCCGCCGTGCGGATGTCCTTGTCGACGGCGACCGTATCATCGCGGTGGCCGACAGCCTTGATTCCGTCGAGGACGCCCTAGTCATCGACTGCTCCGGTCAAATCCTGCTGCCTTCTCTCTTTGATATTCATGTTCATGCTCGCGAGCCTGGACGCGAGGACAAAGAAACCATCCAGTCCTGCTCGGAAGCCGCCATCAATGGTGGCGTCACCGGCATGATCCTCCAGCCCAATAACAGCCCAGCCATCGATAACGCCTCAGCCGTTCAAAACGTCCTCGACATCGCCCGCGAAAAGTCGCGGATCTGGCCCTCTGTCTTCACCTCCGGAGCGATCACAAAGGGGCGCAAAGGCGAGGAACTTGCCGCCATCGCCGGCATGAAAGGACGCGGGGTCAGTTACCTCACGGATGATGGCGATCCTGTCAGCAATCCACAGGTTCTCCGCCGCGCCATGGAATATGCCAAGCAGTTCGACCTCCCCCTGGCGAGTCATTGCGAGGTCAAAGAACTCTCCGGCAAAGGCTCCATGCATGAGGGCAGCGTGTCCTACAGTCTCGGCCTCCAAGGCATCCCTTCGATTAGCGAGGAAATCTGCATCGCCCGTGACATTCGCATCGCCGAATACGTCGGCGTTCATCTGCATATCCAACACGTCTCCACGGAACTGGGCATGAACACCATCCGCCGCGCCAAAGAGCGTGGCATTCGAGTCACCTGCGAGGTCGCCCCCCATCATCTCATCTTCAATCATGAGCATATTGGGAACTACAACACTCACTTCAAAATGAACCCGCCGTTGCGCACCGCCGCTGACAACGCGGCCCTTTTGCGCGGACTCATTGAGGGTGTGTTCGATGTGATTGCCACCGACCACGCACCTCACACAGAGTTTGAGAAAAACCAGGACTTCGCCAGCGCACCCTTCGGCATCACGGGATTAGAAACGGCTCTGCCCTCGCTCTACCACCACTTCATTTCCCAAGGTCGATTTGGCTGGGACCTCATCGTCAAACACTACGCCAACGAGCCACGCCGCTTCATCCAACTCGCCGACACCGAAATTAAGGTGGGCAACATCGCCGAATTCATTCTCTTTGACCCCGCCCGCAGCACGACCTTCACCCCTGAGTTCATGAAGTCGAAGAGCAAGAATACCCCCTTCCTGAACCAGTCGCTCCAGGGTCAGGTCACTCACGTGAACTATCGCGGCCAAGACTTGCTCTCACGCTGACCCCCTCACATCCCAGCACCCGCGGCGCCCGCCGCCGTAATGGCAGCGATACCGCCAAAGATCACGATGGCTACGATGGCCAGCAGATACAGGGCGATCATCACGATGGTGAAAACGCCCACGAATTTCCAAAACGCCCGCTGATAATCCAGCGCCTTCTCCAGCGTCACCACAGCGTGGTCCTTTAACAGATCTTCGATCGAAGAGGCATACCCCCAAAGCTTGAATCCAGGGATCAAATAGATCGCCCCCAGACCCGCATAGACCACCCCGATCACCACCCCGCCAATGGCTCCTCCCAGACCCGTAAGACCCGCCATTTCATCTCCTCCAGCACCAATGGTGGCGAGCAACGTACTCCCGAAAATCCCAAATACTGCGACCGCCAAGCCACCCAGACACATCATGCCGCCCAGCAGAAAGCTAATGACCGCCATCAGCTTCACCCAGCCTTTTGTGCCTTTGAGTTGCCGCAGCACTCCTTCGGTCAGGCCCTGGTCCGTGGTGGCTGAAGAACTGCCAAATGGATTGGCGACTGGCACAGAGTAAGGATTGGGTTCCATGGTGTCGGGAGAGATGCTGCGTTACCTGACGTTGCGCCGACCGGCCAGACAAATGACTCGCCCATCGTTAACGATACCTTACAGAGTTGACTTGGAGATTGTCAAAGCGATTCGGAAGGGCATCATGCTGCCAGCGCATGACTCCCCCGCCCCCTCCCGCTGATACCTTGCAAACCGTCGAATTGGCGGACGGGGTCGCCATCCATCTCCGTGTCGCCGGGCCTGCCATTCGCTCCCTCGCATGGACCATTGATCTCTGCATCGCCTTCGCCTGCTACATCGCCGCCAGCTTATTGTTTGGGATGCTGGGCGTATTCGGCATGGAAAACATCTGGCTCGGTTT
>JBIIUD010000465.1:0-3712 GCA_044340175.1 Verrucomicrobiaceae bacterium | reverse complement strand
CCACAGAAGGCCACACCGCTTTTGCCTGTGGCCGCGCGTGCGATGCGAACCGCTAGCCCGAGGGCTTCGCCACCACCGCGAGCGTAGCGCACTTTGCCCGCCCAGGGATGCAGGTCGAGCAACACATTGGCGAGTTTGACCTCATCTGGCGAGGCGAGCGTGGCATAGCTGCCGAGATTCACGCGGCGCTTCACCGCGGCGTTAACTTCATCATCCGCATGTCCGAGCAAAATGGCACCGACACCGCCGGTGAAGTCCGTGTAGCGTTTCCCATCGAGATCCCAGATGCTAGCTCCTTTGGCACGGGAGAAATAGGATGGCCAGGTTTGGGGATCGAAGAGATGAGCGCGTTTGGAGAGGAGACCTGTGCCACAGGAGATTTTGGTTTTCGCCTCTTCCCAGAGTTCGGGACCTGAAAGTGTCCGGGGCATTCTTGCCCCGTCCGTGGGGCCAGGAATGGCCCCACGACAAAGCCGCAGTGCATTCTCTCGGAAGATGTCCTCGAGGTCGCCCTGGGTCATGCCGGTGTCCTCGCAGGCTTCGCGGAGGCAGAGCAGCGATTCAATGCCGACAGTCGTGTATTGGCCGAAGATGGTGAGTTTTTCGCCTGTGATCTCGGGATGAATCCAGGTGAAGCCATCGCCCTGAGTGATGCAGGAGCCGCGCAGTTCACTCACCATGTAGTCGCTGCCCCAGAGCACGCGTCGTGGCCCGAGAATCTCTATCGCGGCTCGGAACGCGCCGGCTTGAGTCACCGCAGAAGTATCCACGACGACGTTGTCGAGATCGACCAGGTGATGCAGGCCCGCGCGCGCATGGCGATAGTTAAAGGACCGTGCGACATGGGCCAGAACGAGCTTGCAGCGTGGGTAGCGACGGCACAGACGACGAAGTGCCTCGACGTTGCGCGGATCGGTGATGCCGTCCGCCAGCATGATGTGCAGCATCATGATGCCATCATGGTCATGGCAGGCCTCCCACATCCATTCCGGGGCGAAGGCTTCGATCTCGGCTTCCTTCGTGTCCGGCACGTCGGCATAAAGGCGATACGGTTTGATGCCGATGAAGACGCCCGTGCTCATGAGTCGCCGCACTTCCACAGGATCATCTGTTGGAGCGGCGAGCACGAGGGCACGCGAGTTCGTGTCCATGTCGATCTGCGATTGCAGCCAAGCATTTTCACCCACGCGATCATTGCCAGCGCTTGGATAGCCGAAGAACAAACCTTCCACCTGACGTTCCGGCATCCAAAGCTGCATTGCTGACTGAAAATCGGCCATGCCGTAGCCACGATCCTCATCAAGGAACACCGGACGTTTTCCTTCAGCAAAATGGCGGGTGTGAAACAGGTGCGTATGCACATCGAAAACCTTGGCCGGCACGAAGCCGTCGATGGCGCGATGCAGCAGTTTGCGATCGGTGTCGTTGAGTTCGGTGACAAGGTTGAGGGACATGGGTTTCAGTTGTTGAGATAAACCGCATAAACTTTCGCCAAGCTACCTGCGGGATAGTTCACTCGGAGGGCGATCTTTTGGCCTGCGGGTGGCGGCTTCGACCATGGGATGGGCACACGGATGCCGTTTGTGGTCAAGACCGTCTCATAGCCAGTCAGAGGATGATCGAGATGGTCGAGAAGCTGTACTTTGAGGGGCGACTGGGCCGTGATGCCCTCCACATTGAGTGCGATCTCGCGCGCGGTGAAGGGGCTTGTGATGAAATGGCCGGTTTCTTCGGGCACCTTTGGTGAAAGTGAACCAAAACCGTCGCGACGCAGCGTGGCAAGGCCGATGTCCATGTTTTCCAACACGCCACCCGTGTCCCAGTGCGAGTACCAGATCATCGTGCGCTCTCCCTCATTCACGAAGGCGTGACCTTGGAGGATCGCGACATCATCCCACGCCCCCTCCGGGCCTCTCGGGATCAGGGTATGACCTGGCACCGGTTCCCGAAAATGCACGCCGTCGTTGCTGATCACGAGCCCAAGGTCAACGCGCACTCCGTCATTCCAGCTTTTGCCTTTCGGTAGCAACTGGTCCGCGTCCTGCCACATGCCGTGCAAACCAACGAGCACATTGCTTCGATTCCATAGGCCGGCCCCCATGTGGCCCTGCTGGCCTTTGATCGGCGGGTTGGCGAGCTGGCCGGGACGCGCAAAGGACAGTGCCTTGGCCTTTGACCATGTTATAAAATCCGGCGATCGATAAGCGAGCATATCACGCCCGATCTCGCTGCCGTCAGGTCGCCATGACCAAGGACTGAGCAACTGACCCGTGGCGTAATAGAAGTCGCCAAAACGGTAAAGACCGCTGACTTCAAAGCGCTCGCCACCTGCATTGACAGGACGGTCACCGACACATTTCCAGGACAGACCGTCGGCACTGGTGGCGGTGACAAACGAGCCCCAGCGGGCTTCGTTGGGACCTATTTTGCTGCGGCCACCTTTCACCTCATCAAACGGCATGTGGGCGATGTAGGCGCATTTGTAGCGCTTGGCTGGATCTGGCTCCTCAGGTTCGTAGAGGACGGACAGAAAGTCATTCACTCGGGTCATTGAATGTGGGCTGCCTTCGATGAGGCAGATGTTATTCTTCGTGTTGCCATTGAACTCCACGAGCCCTAGATCCGGCTTTGTCCATGTGATGCCGTCCTTGCTTTCTGCATAGCACATGGGCCGCCACCACCCGGGTGCCTGACCCTTGACGATTTCAGGCTCGTGCATGCCGAGGTACCACATGCGGAAGGTGTCTCCCTGCTTCAGCACGGTGCCGTACAGAATGGCATGTCCTGCATCGGGTGAACCTGGAGGGCCACTGCGCAGCACTGGGTTGGCGGGATGCTTCTGTGCGGTCTCCAAAGTCAGCTTCAGATTGTGCTGCCAAGCGAGGTTATGGTCATCAAAAGCAAAGAACACCTGCTCGGCGGCAGGCATAGAAAGTGCGTGACAAGCCAGAAGGCAAAGGAGGGGCTTCATGGCGTGAACTTGAACTTGGGTGCGGCCGCCACCAGCATAAGTTGGTGGTCTGGACGCTGGACCAGGCGGGGCAGCGCTCACCGCCAAGATTCCAGGCCCTGGAGCAGCAGTGGCGACCGCGCAGGGTCTAGCCAGCGCAGGGTCGTTTGCAGGTCTTCGGCGTTGAGTGCGGTGCAGCCAGCCGTGGCTCCGCTGCCACCCGGAGTGAGATGGAGAAAGATGCAGGAGCCGAGGCCAGGAACGCAGTCAGGATTGTGAGCAATGAATGCGCCCCACTCGTAGAGTTTGGCGTGGCGATTCATGGCCTCATGGCTCATCCAATCCCGCAGCACCTCCCGGTCATCGACGATTTGGTTGTAGAATTGCGAGGTAACATCATCGACACCGACCGTGTGCTCCGTGAGTTGGATGTAGGGAAGGCGGATCTGGCGGGCGTTTTCTTCAGGAGCCATGCCAAAAGCTTGCGGCACTGCGAACAGACCGGCGGGACTGCGTTTGTCCCCCTCTTTTTTGATGGGGAAATCTTGGGGTGGACGGCTGCGGTGAAGCCCTGCGCCCCAACCGAGTCCTTTATGACCTAGAGTGGCGGTGAAAGGACCTTGCGCGAGTCGCCAAGGCCCGCCCTCCCAGGCACGCTCGAGAAGCCAAAGGCGGGCGTGAATGGACTCGGTCTCAGGAGAAAGCACGAGCAGCAACTGACCACAGGAAGCGGGGATGTCTGCGGCGAGATGGCGCGGCAGG
>JBIIUD010000464.1:0-3716 GCA_044340175.1 Verrucomicrobiaceae bacterium | reverse complement strand
CCCGGAGCAATGCTGTAACCAGGAGTGACGGTATCGGTCAAGATGTTGGCAATAGTGCGGCTGCCATCGACAGAAAGAATGTTGATTTTCCCGATGGTTTGAGTGCCGCGAGTCACGATAAGCTTCGTGCTCTCAGAGATTCCCTCAGGCGCACCAGCGTTGACCACTACGAAACCCCAGTCGTCATTCACCGCAACAACGGTTGCCGACATGCTGTTACGCTCAAACGCCTTTTGACGCTCTTCCTTCTTGCGGGAAAGATTGTCAACCGAGCGCTGCACGGCCACGACCTTGGCCGTTTCCGCATCCACTTCTTGCTGCTTGGTCTCGGACTGAGCTTTCAGTTCGGCGATGCCCTGCTTGATGCGGTTCAAGTCTTCCTGCAATGACTCTGGCTTCACATCAGGCGGGAGTTTCTCGAGTTGTTTGCGCAGTTCTGCAAGCTTGGTGTTGTTGCTGTCCAACTCACCCTGGGTGCGCTTGTTCTCACCGTCCGCTTGGGCGATCTTCAGCTTCTGCGCTTTCAGCCGCTCACTCTCAGCGTCCAGTTCACTCTGGACTCTGGCGACGTCGGCGACGGTTTGATTGATGGCATCAACAATGCCATTAACCGCACCCTGCTCGGTTTTGATGTTTTTGTGAATGGCAGCTTTTTGCTCACGGGTTGCCGCAAAGGTGCGGCCATTTTGATAGGCGAAGAAGGCAGCAACAGCCATCAGGACGGCACTCAGAATGAAGAGGACTTTGATCATGGGAGAAACAAGGAATAAATCAGCAAGTTGAAAGAGAGGAAATAGGCGAACTTGAGCTTCAGCTTATTTGAAAGGATCGCTGGCTGGCGCAGGAGTCGCACCAGCAGCAGGGGCAGGCGCAGGCGCCGCACCAAAGGGGTCAGACGCAGGTGCTGCCGCTCCACCATTCATGGCTGGCGCTGGTGCCGGTGCAGCGCCGAAGGGATCTGAAGCAGGGGCAGGTGCAGGTGCCGCACCATTCATCGCAGGAGATGGGGCCGGTGCACCAAAAGGATCGGAACCCATCGCTGGGGCAGCAGCAGGAGCAGGGGCGCCAAAAGGGTCTGCGGAAGGAGGCGCGCTCGGCATATTGCCATCAGCGGCCGGTGCATCAGGATCACCCTCCGCCTTTTTAACAGCACTCCCTTTATCAACCACAGGCTGTTCAGCGGAGGCTACGACGATGTCACCCGAACGAATCACTTCGCCGTCGTTCAAAGTACCCTTGACCACATCAGCCACCGAGATCAGTGGCTCCACATTCTTCACCTTCAGTCTGGCGATGACATTTTGACCGCGCTTCACATCAAGCAAGGCGTTGGCGAAAACACCACCATTGTTACCTTTGTTCAAAACCACGAAACCCCAGTTGTCAAAAACACCTGAGACTCGTGCGGTAAAGTCTGGCTCCACCACGCCTTTGCGGACGCGCTCATCCGCCAACTCAAACGACTTGATTTGATCCTTTAAACTGACCAAGCGCTGTTTGGCTTGAGCCAAAGCTTGGTCTTTGTTGGCAACCTCACCCTCAGCGGCCAATTGATCTTTCTTGAGCGCCTCGATCTGCGCAATCAATGCTTCAATGTCACCCGCATCTTTGATTTTGGTTTCAAGCACCGACACCTGCTGAGCCACTTGCTCCAAGTTCGTCTTCAACAGCGCCAAGGAAGCTTCCTTTTCCTGAGCCTCCGCTGTCGCCTTTACCACATCCTCTTTGGCCAGATCACGGTCCTTTTCGACCTGGGCCAGTTGCATTTTTTTGCGCTCCTGTGTCTCCTCACCCTCTTTTTTACGATCCAAGAGTTGTTGCTGATTCGTCTCGGCACGTGCCAACAACTCCTTCTCAGCCTTCACTTTGTTGGAGTTGTCATAGGCGAAGTAGGCAGACCCAGCGAGGGCTGCCGCAGTAATGATGGACAAAATCTTCCAAACCATAGTCTTGTGAGTCTTTAATTATTCGGGAATAAGATGCAGTTCTAGCGAACGCAGGCCTCAGAAACAACTCAATTTTTCGTCTCAAGCCTTCCTTATTGATCTTTTTCTATCCAAAGCCGCCAGCAAGTGCGAAATCCGCGTGCAAAATCTTGGGGCCGAACTGAAATCCACTCCGTTACCATCTCCGGCGAAAACCATTGCCCCGTCCGTACCTCCTCCGGCGGCCATCGCACCGCCCCATCATGACGAATCACGTGCAGTTCGACAAATTCATGATCCGTTTCCGGTCCTGCCGGGATTTTCGCCACCCGCTCTGATGCCGCTGTTTCCACACCAAGTTCCTCCCTGATCTCCCGCACCGCCGCTTCCGCATAACTTTCACCGCTGTCCAGGTGCCCTGCCGCGCTGCTGTCCCAGGCCATCGGCGACACATCCTTCAAATGAGAGCGCTGCTGCAAAAAAACGTTTCCCTGCCGATTGAACATCAGAACATGCACCGCCCGGTGTCGCAATCCCAGCTGGTGCACTTCCCCACGTGTCCGCTGCCCCACCACCTCATCCTTTTCATCCACCACATCAAACACCTCAGACGCTTTCTGCCCAGCATCCACCTCCGTGCGCCCCTCATACCAGCGCGTCACCGCCACCCATTGCTCCAGTGTCAACTCTTCGGCCCGCATTGTTTCCGGTAGGACCAATTTTTCCGCCAAAGCCCCCCAAGACTCCGGCCCTGGCGGCAATAGATTTTTGAGCTGCTTTCGCCGCTGACTGAAGCCCATCTTCACCACCCGCTCAAAACCGCGACGTTCACACACCGCCAAGCTCGCCGGATCGCGCGGCGTCATCCTGACCACCGCTGAGTCCACTTTTGGCTTCGGCACAAAAACCTCCGGTCCCACTGTCTTCAGCCACTCCACGTCCCAGTCCCGCTGCACCAGTGCAGAAAGCGCACTGCAGCCTGAACTCCCTGGCTTTGCCGCTAGCCGCTCACAGACCTCTTTTTGCAGCATGATCACCGCTCGTGCGACAGGTGTCGGTGGCGTTAAAATGTGTCGCAAAATCTCCCCGCCCACAGAATAAGGCAGATTTCCCACGAACCGCACCGCCCCATATTTGAACCACGGTCGCAGATCAAAGGAGGTGGCATCATCCTCTAACAGTTCCACGCCGGTCACCCCTTCATAGTGAACCCGCAACTGCGCAGCAATCTCCCGGTCTTTTTCCACCAGCAGCAAATGCTTCGACCGCCCCTCCAAGTGGCGCGTCAACGCCCGCAGTCCCGGACCCGCTTCAATCACCAAATCCGCACCATCTGGGTCCACTTGATCCGCAATCCAGCGTGCCAAATCCTCATCCTGAAGAAAGTTCTGACCCAGGCTCTTGCGTGGGGCCACCCGTAGTCCAGAAATCTGCCGACTCCGACCACCACCGCCACTTGTTTGCCCCCTTCGGGAATCTTTGAATTTCATCGTGTGCTCCTTGACTCCGTCACTTTCACGCGCCCCCGACAGGAGGTGATGGTACCAATCTCAGCTTGAAACGCTCAACAGCCCGCTTGATCACCGGGTCGTTGTAGGCCTCCTCAGGCACCTCTAAGCTTTCACTCGACATCGGAGCTTGAAGACTGACCGCCTTCTCCACACTAGGCTCGACCGGCTTGTCAGCTGGCACCTCAGGTTCGTCAAAGCCGAAGGTCATTTCAGTGAAATCGGGCACCTTCAAGCTCGCATCGATCACCATTTGAATAGTCACCCGGCGCCCCAACAGCCC
>JBIIUD010000462.1:0-3718 GCA_044340175.1 Verrucomicrobiaceae bacterium | reverse complement strand
GGTGGTCGATGACAAGGACCGGGTAACCAGCAGGTTCTTCGATGAGGGTAACGGAAGGAGGCAGGGTCATGGCTCAGTCATAGCCGAGACTTTATGGAAGGCAACTCCGCTGCGCGCGCAGCCAGACAAACAATGACAGGCTGAGCGTGAGTGCCGAAGCTACGAGTCCAACCTTGATGGGGAGCAGCACTTCGTAAAGAGCGGAGAGAGTCCGGGACATATCCATGAGTCCGCTCGTGCCGATCATGCTAAAAACGTTCATGGCAATGCTGCATGTGCCGAGGAGACCTACCGCGAGAGGCATCAAAGAAAGCACCGAACAAGCCGCAGCCGACCCAATGGAGGTGCGCTGAATGCCTAGCTTTAGGAACAGGCAGATCAGTGCCAAAGTGAGGAGCAGGATCGCCCATCCAGAGTCACCACAGGCTTGAAAAGCTTCTCGCCAACTCATGCCCAAAACGTGTTCAGTTGAGGTCATGGAAGTCTTGGAGGTTGGCTATCACCGGGCTTGGAAAGCTTTGCCCGATTGTCTGAGGTGAAGAGGAGAACTGCGCATGAGAGGATTACCCCGCACAGCGCGAAACTGGTGGCGCCGCTAGCAAAGAGGAAATGCGCTATCAAGCGACTCACCTCCTCTGGGCTCTGAATCCCATCTCTCCCGACAACAAAGCAAACCGTCAAAAACTGATTCAGGACATAAACCAAGCACCAAAGCAGCACGGCGAGCGCGGCCACGATGGCCGCACCCCGCTTTTGCCAGTTCGCGTTTGGTGACATGACTTTTAGTGGAGAAAGGAGGTCCTGCAGCAACCTCAACCTCTATCAATGGGCCTAGCCTTTAGCCGTGCACCGCTTCACTTCACCACAGGACGCAGCACCATGTTGCGGTAGTCCACATTGGTGTGGTCACCTTGGAGGAAGATCGGGCCGGGTTTGAATTCGTCACTGGTCAGGGCACCTCCCGTGCAACCGAGCACGGGTTGGTTGTCGATGAGGGTTTGGCCGTTGAGGATGACGGTCAGGTGCCGGTCCACCAGGGTGATGTCCAAAGTCTGCCACTCGCCGATGGGTTTTTCTGCGGCGACACTCGGGGTGATGCGGCTATAAAGGGCGCCCATGTGGTGGGAATCCAGGGGTTTGCCAAAGCTCTCCATGATCTGCACTTCATAAATGCCGCGCAGGTAGATGCCGCTGTTGCTGCCCTCTTGGGTGCGCACTTCGGTCTTCAGATTAAAATCTTCGAACTCGGCGTCGGTGCGCAGGTTGCCGAAGTGCTTGTCCTTGGCTTTCACCACGCGGTTTTGCAACACGCCATCGACGACACTCCAGCCATTGTCGGCTTCCTTGACCAAGCGCCAGCCCGTCAGATCTTTGCCATTCAAAAGCTGAATCGCCCCGCCAAACTTCACTTTGGAAAGGTCAGGCGCTGCGGGCAGTGGGGCGATGCGTTTGCCGGTGAATTCGGCAGGTTGCCCCATCTGTTTCCCCTCAGCATTGCGTTTCAGAGTCGTCAAAGTGAGCGCATCCCCCGCAGCTTTGGCGGTAATCGTTTCGGTCGTGACCTTGCCTTCTTTGTTCTTTTGTTCGCGCACCACCGTCAGAGTGTCACCTGCGACTTTCGTGCTGGCCGTCGGCACCACACTGCCGCCCCCCCAGAGCACGCTGGAGCTGAGCGCACCGTCTTTTTCCTCGATCCCGAGCCAACCGGCACCTCCTCCAGGAATGGTCAGTGCCCAGCGGCCAAGGAAGGGATTGTCAGCAGCGGACAGGGCTGAACTGAGACAGGTGACGAGAGCGACAAGGCGGAGCGTGGAGGTCATGGTTGAATGAGGGGTAGGAGGGAAAAACGCAGGCAGGGCGGGCATTCCTTCGTCAAACGGATGTCATTTCGTTGGCCTCCCCGCCTCAGCGGGCTTAGCGGCGGGAGAAAAGAGCCTGCACCTTTTTGAAGAGCGGGTTCAACACGTGCTTCAGCAGAGGATCAACGATCGCCCCCACGATGAGGCCGAGAACCGCCGCAAGGCTAGCGCTGACGAGCCAATGGATGAGGCCACTCAGCGCGGGCACCGCTGCTGCGACGACCTCCGCCGCTGCGACGACCTCCGCCGCATGATGCACCAGGGCCTCCGGTCCATGCGCGCCGAGTTCGTGCAACCCATGAATGAGAATGCCGCCGCCCACCCAAAGCATGGCGATCATGCCGACAAAGCTGAGCGTTTTGAGAAAGTAGGGCATGCCCTTCACGATGCCCCGCCCGAAGGCACCGACGGCTCCTGTGTTCGACTTTGCCAGTGCCACGCCAACGTCATCCGCTTTCACAATCAGGGCTACCGCGCCATAAACCAGGATGGTCATGCCAACACCGACCACCGCAAGCACGGCGGCTTGCATCCAGAGGGTGGACGCAGTGACAGAGGCTAGGGTGATGGCCATGATCTCGGCGGAAAGGATGAAGTCGGTGCGGATTGCACTGCCGACGCGCTCGTTCTCCAGTTCCTCGGCTGTTTGCGGAGCCAGATCAGCCGTCGCGAGGGTGGAATCGTGCCCAGGATGAACCAGATCCATGACCTTGTGAAAGCCTTCCAGACACAAGAAAGCCCCGCCGATCATGAGCAGCGGCGTGATTGCCCAGGGAGCAAAAAAACTGAGCCCCAGCGCTCCGGGCAGCAGGAACAGCATTTTGTTCTTGAGCGAGCCAACCGCGATCTTGCGGATGATCGGCAACTCGCGATCGGCCGTAAGCCCCACCACGTAACGCGGTGTGACGGCCGCATCATCGATGACGATACCCGCTGCCTTAGACCCCGCCTTGGCTGCCTGGCCAGCCGCATCGTCGAGAGAGGCTGCTGCTATCTTGGTCAGGGCGACCAAGTCATCAAAGAGAGCAATGAGTCCTGTGCTCATTGGTCACCTCCTACGGCAATCGAAAGGAATGTTACAGGCTTTTCGAAGGGAGGCGCAATGCGTTTCATGGATGAGGAAGGCGCTGATACTTGTGTCACTGGGCCTGCAAAAAGCAACCGAACCTGTCGGCATTTCTTCATCCCGAAACTCGGATTCACACCTCTATCCAGACCGGCGTCCCCACTGGCACCAGATCGAAAAGCTCGATCATCTCCTGATTGCCCAAACGCACACAGCCATGACTGGCGGGCCGACCGATCCGGTCCTCCCCATTGGTGCCGTGGATGTAAACGTAGCGATCAAAGGTGTTGGCATTCCGCGCCTCGATGCCGTCGAGCCGCAGGATGCGGGTGAGCACCAAATCCTCCTCCACATCCATGCCCGGCTGCCAATGCCCGACCGGCTGGCGCGCTTTGAAAATGGTGCCTGATTCGGCTCCATCCCCGTGCTTTTCCTTCACCACGAAACCGCCCACCGGCGTTTTGAGGCTGCCTTCCTGGAAGCCGATGCCAAACTTCGACGTGCTCACCGGCCAGGACCGCACCAGACGCGAGCCGTCCCAAAGTGATAGGCGCTGAGTACTGATGGAAACTTCAATTCTTGGCTGCGTCAGTTGCATCGTAGTTGAAAAGACCTACACTGTCAGCCCCCTGGTCTCTTTTCAACCAGGTAAAACCAGCCAAACAACCCATGAGTCAACTCAAGCACGTCGCCATCGTCGGCGCCACCGGAGCGGTGGGCGTCGAAATGCTGCGCTGCCTCGAGGAACGCAACTTCCCCGTCGGCCAGCTCACCCTCCTCGCCTCCGCCCGCA
>JBIIUD010000461.1:0-3722 GCA_044340175.1 Verrucomicrobiaceae bacterium | reverse complement strand
CTGTCAGCCGCCTGCTCGGCACTGGCGAAGAAGGCGTCCGCATCGAAGTGTAGGATCATGGTCGCTCATCGTTGGGGCATCCGCAGCAGCGCGATCTGCACGCCCTGAATCAGCAGTTCGTGCGCCGGAATGAGGTCCGGATACTTCGGGTTGGCGGCCCGCAGGTAGGACCGTCCGTTTTGTTCCAGGTAGCGTTTTAAGGTGGTCTCGCCATCGATAGCGGCGGCCACGATGTCGCCATGGCGCGGCTCTCGGAATTCGAGGATGACGACATCCCCATCCAGGATGCCCGCGCCCTTCATGGAGTCACCCTGGACTTTCAGGGCGAAGGTGCGCGCATTTTTCGGTAGGCGCAGCGTGTCCGCATCCACCTCAAGGCAGGTGTCCACGGTGGTGTCGGGAGATTGGGGTTTACCGGCGACGATGAAGCCGAGCAGGGGGACCTTCTGGGGATGCCGAGGCAAACAGGACAGCGTGCGCCAGAGGAGGGAGAGGGAACGAGTCTGGAAGGGGGTAAGCATGGCCCAACAAGATACTGTTCATATGAACTAAATCAAGTTGGGAATTTCGGGTTCGCTAAGCGGCACGGCGGCGTCCCCTGCCTGTGGGACTGGTGGTGAAATCGGTGCCAGTACGGCTTCGGATTTGTCGCGGGCCTGATTGGCTAGGGTCGAGACGCGATAGGCCTCCAGGTGCGGGCTTTCGTAGGGGTGGAAAAAGGTTTTTACATCGTCGGGCGACAAGCCGGGTTGGAGCCAACGGAGGGCGGTTTCACCCTCAAGGATGAGCGGGCTGCGGTCATGGAACTTGGCCATGTAACGCCCAGGTGAGGTGGTGATGACGCTCATGGAGGTGATCAGGGGACCGCTGGTTTCGGCGGTCGGGTCGTGGCTTTGCCAAACGTCCCAGAGTCCGGCCAGCAGCAGTGGGGCGTGGTCTGAACGGTGGATGAAGTAAGGGGTGGCGCGGTCTGGCCATTCATGCCAACCGCGAACCGGGATGAGGCAGCGGCGGTGCCGGATCGGTCCGCGGTAGGAGGCAAGGTCGAACACCGTCTCGCAGCGGGCATTGAAGGTGTGGGCAAATTTTTTGGAGACCTCCGTGCCGCTGCCTTTGGCCCAGGCGGGGATGAGACCGAAGCGCATGCGTACGGCGTGCAGGTGGCCGTCCGTCTCCGTGAGCACATCGGCATAATCGGTCGGGCAGATGTTGTTCAGGATCGGCACGCTGGCTTTGGGATCCTCCCGCGCCTGGGGCTTGAGGCGCTCGATGCGCAAGACGCGGCCGGCGATGGAGAGTTCGGGCAGGGTTGCGAACTGGTTGAGGCGGCCACACATGGGTTCCCATTCAAGCCATAGCTTGAGGGAACAATCAAGGCGGCACTCACTGGAAGTCAGGGCATGTCAGGGGAGAAAAGGCCCGCCTGGAAGCCTGTTGGAGGAATCCTGAAGCTGGCATCGACAAGGGTGAAAAGACGGCTTTGATGGCGCATGCCCGCACCGAGTGCCACGTTGACGAATGTCGTGGGCAGATGAATCCGATGAGCCAGCCCACTTCCCGAATGCTATGGTTGGATGCCTACCGCGGGCTGGCGGTGGTGGCGATGATTTGGGTGCATGCGGCGAACACCTTTCTCACGCGGGATTTGCAAGCGTCAGCGTGGTTTGGGCAGATGACGTTTTACCATGGGCTGATCGCGCCTGCTTTCTTTTGGATCGGCGGCTTGGCGCGCGGGATCAGGGCGGACGCCGGCAAACGACCGGGCTGGCCGACGGTGCGGCGATTGCTGGGAGTGATGGCGTTGGGCTATGCGCTGAGGTTTCCCCTGGTGCCGTTGGTGACTGGCTCCATGTCGCCGATGGACTGGGCGGAGATGGTGAAGGTGGATGTGCTGCAGACCCTGGCCATGACCGGGCTGATCCTGGTGGCGGTGGAGCGCTGGGTGGGTAGTCGGTGGGCGCGTCAGAGCTGGATGCTACTGTTGACGGTGGTGTCGGTGCTTTTGACCGAATCCGCCAGTGGCTGGGCGACGGGCTGGCCCTGGGTGGATGCCTGGCTGAACCGAAACGGCGGCTCTGTGTTCTGCCTTTTTCCATGGGTGGCGTTTGGTTTGGCGGGTTGGCTTTGCGGGTCATGGTCTGGCCGGTTGGGACTGGGCAAAATGGCGCTTGCAGGCAGTGTGATGGCGTGGCTGCTGCCCCGGTTGGCCGAGGCATCGGTTCAAGGGGTGTTCTTCCTGCAGCGCCTGGGCTGGGTGGTGATGGCAGCGTGGGGGATGGCTAAGGGAATCGACTGGCTGACGCGGCGGGCGGGCAGGGCCCCGGGCTGGCTGCTGTTGGCGGGCCGGGAGTCGCTGGTCATGTATGTGGCGCATCTGCTCATGATTCACGCCGTGCCGCTGCCCGAGCTGACACTGGACAAGAGGCTGGCATACACCCTCACGCTGCCGCAGGTGCTAGCGGTCTTCCTGCTGCTACTGGTGCTGAGTTGGGCGCTGGCCTGGGGAAATGAATGGCGGAAACGGCGGGCCAAGGCCATGGCAAAAGAGGCGCTCGAGGTGGGGAAAGGATAGGAAACGCACTTTCTGTACGTTGCTTTCTGTCTTGCGTTTCCGGCGCGTTCTCTCCAGAGTTTCTTCCCTGAATCGTTTTTTTTAAGTTCCAACCACCATGACTCCAGACTCCACCCCCACTAACCCTTCGGTCGTCGGCAACTCCCGCCGCGAGTTTATGAAAAAGGCTACGCAGACCACGCTCGGATTGTCCGCCCTCTCCGGGGTGGCGCTGCCGCACGTTCACGCCGCCGTCGATGAGAGCATCCGCGCGGTGATCGTCGGTTGCGGTGGCCGCGGCACCGGCGCAGTGAGCAACAGCCTCGGCGTCAAGTCTGCTCCGATGCGCCTCGTTGCCATGGCGGATGTGCAGGAAAACCGATTGAAGAGCAGCTTCGAGGCGCTCTCCGGCAAGCATCCTGATCGCATGTCGGTCTCTGAGGACACCAAGTTCATCGGCTTTGACGCCTATAAAAAAGCCATCGACCAACTGCGCCCCGGCACCGGAGACGTTGTCATTTTGGCGACTCCCCCCGCCTTTCGCTGGGTGCACTTCAAGTATGCGGTGGAAAAGGGCGTCAACGTCTTCATGGAGAAACCCGTCTGCGTGGACGGCCCCAGCGGCCGCCGCTTGCTCGAGATCAATGAGGAAGCCAAAAAGAAAAACCTCAAGGTCGGCGTCGGTCTCATGTGCCGTCATTGCGACCGCCGCAACGAACTCTTCCATCGCATCCAGGACGGCGAGATCGGCGATCTTGTGCTGATGCAAGCTTACCGCCTGCAGGGTCCCGTCGGCTCCTGCTTCACCCTGCCGCGTGATCCTGAGAAGAACCCGAGCGAACTCCTCTGGCAGTTGCAAAATTTCCATTCCTTCCTCTGGGCCAGCGGTGGGGCTTTTAGCGACTTCAACATTCACAACATCGACGAAGCCTGCTGGATGAAGAATGACTGGCCTGTGGAGGCCAAAGCCAGCGGTGGGCGGACCGACCGCGGGGATTACATCGACCAAAACTTCGACAACTACACCGTGGAGTACACCTTCCAGGATGGCTCCAAGCTGTTCTTCCAAGGGCGCAATCGTCAGAACGTCCACAACGAGTTCGCGACGTACGTCCATGGCAGCAAAGGCTGGGCCGTGGTGTCGAATGCGGGGCACTTCCCCTCTCGTGCC
>JBIIUD010000010.1:0-14456 GCA_044340175.1 Verrucomicrobiaceae bacterium | reverse complement strand
GTAATGAAAGACTCGACAGGTAGACGGCTTTCGCGAATTGGAAGAAGGGCTTCCGGCGTGCCTGTGCTACAACTCGATGCTGATGAGTTTTGTAACGCATGTGTGGCTCTACAGGGAAACAAAATTGGGATGACCAAAGGATCTCAATTATCACCCGAACTAAGGCTTCCATGGGTATTGCGTGCGATCACGTCGCACTTGGCCAAGCCATCAGATGGTGAGGAACCGAGCTCCATTCCTTGCATTCCTCCTCTCTTGAGCCTCCATTTGATGCAACTCACGCGAGATTCTTTCAAGAATGACCATGAACTCCGACGCCGATTTCAAGGCGTGGCCAAGGCCGTTTTGGAAGATGCGCTGGACCGGGGACGGCCGGTCTCCCTCATTCTCGAAGCTATTTCTACATTTGTTTTTCGAAGGAGTTCGCTGGAAAAACACATTTCACATGCCGATGTAGATCGCCTAGTGGAGGAAGGATTGATCAAGCCCGTTATGCATGAGTCGGGAGAAGCAGTGCTATTGGCCCGCATGCCCGAACTAGTCGCGAGCGAGGTGGCCTATGTCTTAGCGAAACAAATAGACCAAAGAGCAGGGCAGACCGGTCCTGAGAAAGCCGAGTGGCTGACAATGATCGCGGGGGCCATTCCTTTTGGAGACATTGTTGTCGCCCAAGCAATCATTGATTCGGCCTTGGAGAGCAATGGTATGTCAATCGACCTGATTTCTGAGCTGTTAGACGGCGCGCCGCGGGCCGAGACAATTCCACTTGGCGCAAAGATGGCGATGCATATGCCTGGAGTCGGCGTTTTTAATTTGGACGTTCGAAGCGACGGCCTTGTATTGAAAGGCCATCATGGGCGTGAATATGTCATCCCTTATGATCCGGCGAACGGTTTGGGCGTCACATACTCAAATGTTCATGCTTGGTTAATCCTTTCGCACCTAGCAGCAGTTCCTTTTGAGGTCGTTGATCTGAACGATGAGTCAGATACCCAGCGATTAGATCCAGTGATCCTTCTGAAAGTGGGATCTTGTGCTTCTGTCCTTCGTTGCCCCACGAATGACGCCGAAATGAATGGAATGCAGACTCACGACATTCCTGGAAGCGGGACTTTTGTGTGCCACCACGAAGGCATTATTGAGCCCATCACCAACTCGATTCTCATTTTCCTGGGAAGAGAGGGACGGGCTGCGGAAAAATGGATAGATGCAGCGCTGTCCTGCAATTCAATGCCCTTGTTGTCGCGGATCGACATAGCATTGCGTAGGTTGGTTGACTCTGCGAATTTGGAGCTGTCTGCATTCGCGCAAGAGATGTTAGATACGAAGATTGGCCCCGCTTTTTTTACCTGCGGTATCCCTGACTGATATGTCCCACGCATACACCGAAGACCAACTCGTCGAGCAGCCCGCCATCGGGCTGTTTGAGGATCTTGGTTGGGAGACGGTGTCGGCAGCGGAGGAAACCTTTGGAATTAAAGGCACGCTCGGACGAATGACGAAGATGGAAGCCGTGCTCACGGGGCGGTTGCGGGTAGCTTTGGAGAAACTGGATCCCGCTCTGCCACCGGAGGCGATCACCTTGGCGATGGACGAGCTGACGCGAAACCGCTCGGCCATGAGTCCAGCGGCGGCGAACCGAGAGGTGCATGAGCTTTTGAAGCAGGGCATCAAGGTCAGCGTGCCGGACAGGGAGCGCGGCGGACAGAAGACGGAGCGGGTGCGGGTGATCGACTGGGAGAACCCGATGGCGAATGACTTCCTCCTCGTGAGCCAGATGTCCATCCAGGGGCCGCTCTACCTGCGGCGGCCGGATTTGATCGGCTTTGTCAATGGGCTGCCGCTGGTGGTGGTGGAACTGAAGAAGCCGGGCGTGCCCGCGCAGCAGGCCTTCACGGATAACCTGACCTGCTACAAGGCGGACATCCCGGCGCTGTTCTGGGGCAATGCGCTTCTCATTGCCAGCAACGGCACGGACAGTCGTGTGGGATCGCTGACGGCGGACTGGGAGCGGTTCTTTGAGTGGAAGCGGATCGCCAGCGAGGACGAGCCGCGCCGGGTTTCCCTGGAGGTGATGCTTCGCGGCACCTGTGACAAGACGCGCCTGCTGGATCTGGTGGAGAATTTTATTCTGTTCTCGGAGCACAAGGCGGGGTTGGTCAAAATTGTGGGGCAAAACCATCAGTTCCTGGGCGTGAACAACGCCATCGCCGCCAGCCTGAAGGCGCGCACGGAAGGGCATGGACGGGGCGGGGTGTTTTGGCAGACGCAGGGCAGCGGCAAGAGCTTCTCCATGGTGTTCTACTCCCAGAAGATCCTGCGCACGGTGCCGGGGGACTGGACCTTTGTCATTGTGACGGATCGTGTGGAGCTGGACGAGCAGATCGCTACGACCTTCAAAGCCTGCGGGGCGGTGAGTGAGGCTGAGGGCGAGATTTGCCATGCTGATAGCGGCGAGGATTTGCGGGAGCTGCTGCGGGGGAATCATCGCTATGTGTTCACGTTGGTGCATAAGTTCCAAACGGACGAGAAGCTGACGGATCGGCGGGATGTGATCGTTTTGACGGATGAAGCGCACCGCAGCCAGTATGACACGCTGGCGATGAACATGCGGGCGGCGCTGCCGAATGCGACCTTTGTGGCTTTTACTGGGACGCCGCTCATCGCGGGCGAGGAGCGGACGCGGGAGGTCTTTGGCGACTATGTCTCGATCTACGACTTCCAGCAGAGCGTGGAGGACGGCGCGACGGTGCCTCTCTTTTATGAGAACCGCACGCCGGAGCTGCACCTGGACAATCCTGATCTGAACGAGGACATCTATGCGCTGATTGAGGAAGCGGAGCTGAGCCCCGAGGCGGAGGGGAAATTGCAACAGGAACTGGGCAAGCAATACCATCTCATCACCCGTGATGACCGACTGGAGACGGTGGCGAAGGACATCGTGACTCACTTCCTGGGCCGTGGTTTCCAAGGGAAAGCGATGGTGGTCAGCATCGACAAGGCGACGGCGCTGAAGATGCACGCGAAGGTGCAAAAGCATTGGATGGCGGAACTGGATCGCGTCAGGAAGGAGCTGGAAGCGGCGTCGAAGATGAAGGGGCTCAAGCCGGGGCAGTCGAAACGGGATTACGCCGACGATTACGACGCGGACAAGGTGCAGGAGTTGCAGCGTCGCCTTGATCTGCTGGAGCACACGGACATGGCGGTGATCGTGTCCGGTGAGCAGAACGAGATCGCGAAGATGGCGGAGAAGGGCATCGACATCGTGCCGCATCGCAAGCGGATGAACGAGGAGAGGCTGGATGAACTGTTCAAGGACCCGAAGGAAGAACTCAGGCTCGTGTTTGTCTGCGCCATGTGGCTGACGGGTTTTGATGCGCCGAGCTGCTCGACGATCTATCTCGACAAGCCGATGCGGAATCACACGCTGATGCAGACCATCGCGCGGGCGAACCGTGTCTTTCCCGGGAAGCAAAGCGGCTTGATCGTGGACTACGCGAACGTGTTTGCCTCCCTGGAGAAGGCGCTGGCCATCTATGGGGCTGGGAAGAACGGCAAGACGCCGGTGCGCGACAAGAAGGAGCTGGTGGAGCAACTGCGGGCTGCGCTGGCTGAGGCGGGAGCGTTTTGTGCGAAGCAGGGTGTCAACTTGACCGCCATCCATGAGGCGACGGGCATGGAGAAGCTGCACCTGTTAAGCGTAGCGGTGAATGCGCTGATTTCCCCGGACGAACTGCGGAAGCCATTTCTCGCTCACGAGAAGCTGGTGCGGGCGCTCTACCAAGCGGTGAAGCCGGACAAGGTGGCCATTGAGTTTGCCCCGATGTGCTCACTGCTGGCGACACTGGCAGATACGATCAAGACGCAGACGGGCGAGGGTGAAACGCCGGACATCACGCCAATCATGGGCAAGCTGAATGACCTGCTGGACGAGTCCATTGGTGCGGAAGGGTTCACGATTGCGGAGGGTCACGCGGGGGCACGGCATGGGGTGATCGACCTTTCGAAGATCAACTTCGAGGTGCTGGCGAAGAAGTTCAAAGAGTCGAAGCAGAAGAATCTGGACATCGAGAGGCTGAAGGCGGCGATCCGTGCGACACTGGATAAGATCGTCCACATGCACCGGGCGCTGCGGATGGACTACCAGCAGAAGTTCGAGCAACTGATCGCCGACTACAACGCGGGCAGCCTGAACATTGACCAGCTGTTTGCGGCCCTGCTGGAGCAGAGTCGGCAATTGACGGAGGAACAGACGCGGCATGTGAGGGAGAACCTGCTGCCGAGTGAACTCGTCATCTTCGACATCCTGACTCGTCCGGCGCCTGAGCTGAGCGATGCGGAGCGCGACGAGGTGAAGAAGGTGGCAAAGCAGCTTTTAGCTAAGGTGCAGGGGCTGCTGGGGACGATGTGGAAAGGGACGCAGCAGGGTCGATCCAAGGTCCAGGATGTGATCAAGGACACGCTGGATGAAGGGTTGCCGCGTGCCTATGACAAGCCGTTGTATGAGGCGAAGGTTGAGGCGGTGTTTGAGCACTTTTATGAAGGCTCGGTGGCTTGAAGAGTCTTCTTGGTTATGACTCAAGAGATGCTCTGAAATCTCCATGGCTAGGAGGCCTGAGGAATGATAGCGTGGGGGAGCGAAAAGGTTCAAAGAGCCTTGAGAAAAAGACAGCAGATAAACTTTACTGACGCGCAGCCGCCGCTTGGTCTCTCATCAGGTCTTGAGTGGCGCGGGAGGATGGGTGGCAGTGGAATTGGCTTCGTCGCTGTCTGTCTCCGCTGGGTTTCGGCTGCGGCCTCAAGCTTTGAAGCGGTTTCGCGGCGATGTTTATGAATCATCCAGGCTAGGTTGCTGGAAAAGCGTGGCTGACCGTTTCTTGCCTTGACGGCCTGAGGGCGTTTCAGGTACTCTGTGAGAGCCGATTCTCATGCCTTACAATTCGACATTCGCCTTCGCACTCCTGCTGTTGGTAAGCTATTTCGGCGGGAATGTGGCTCGAGCAGACGCTTTCACGCCGGGCCCTCTCGTGGTTTACCCTATCGGCACGGGGACAGGTAGTCTGGTGAACACGGCGAATGCTGTGGAGGATCCTTTCCACCGATCTGTGATTGGAGACTTTAGCGGACTGGCGCGGGCCGATAGTGGCGTGATGCCTGCGCATGAACACGAAGGCGCGGTGCAGGTGAAAATCACGCCGACTGGGAGCTTCACTGGCATGCTACGAATCGCTGGAGCTAGCCTGCCATTTCGAGGTAGACTTGACACGAATGGCACCGCCCGATTTGGAGCTGAGCTTGCGACCTCGCTGCTATTGCCTCGCGGTCCGAGCGCGGGCTATGTGGTCGCCTTTGCCGCAGACCTCAGCCCCAGTGGTACGAAGAAAATCATTGGCACGCTGCGGCGGCAGACACGTGGCGGATCGGAGCCGTTGTCCACCGTGGAGGCTTATCGCCATGCCGGCACAGCGACGGAGGCCTTTTATACCTGGGCCATGCCTGCGCAGCTGCAGACGACTGAGCTGACCTCCGCTCAGTATCCGCAGGGGGATGGCGTGGGCTTGATGAGGCTCAATAAGCTGGGGGTGGCGAACTTGGTCGGAGTGCTGGCAGATGGCACGACTTTCACAACGAGCGCGGCAGCAGGTGCTGACCTGACTTTGCCGATCTATGCTGCTTTGGAGAGGGGAGCAGGCTCCCTCAATGGTTGGCTGACGGTCGATCACACGCGGCCAGACACAGATGTCAGCAGCACGGCGTTGCATTGGTTCAAGCCGGTGATTGCCGGAGCGCACAACTATCCTTTTGGCTGGCCGGAAGGGGTGACGCTGCCGTTCATCGGTGCGAGGTTCGAGGTGCCTGTGGGTGAGAGCGTGCTGCCAGACCTCAGTGCCGTCACGGGAGCGAATGCCCTGTTGAGCTTCACTCAAGGGGCCCTCGCTGGTGCCCTCCAAAAGGAGCTCATTGTTTCTCCCAAGAACCTGGTGACGAAGATCCCAGCGAGTGATCCGAGCTACACGATGCGGCTCACGGCAGCCACGGGGCAGTTCAGCGGCAACTTCGCGCACACAGACGGCACCGGAGCGGGTTACACCGGCGTCATTTTGCAGAAGGGTACGAACCGACGTGGTTTCGGGCACTTCATCACAGGTGCGCCGAAGGTCTTCACAGGCGCGGGGGAGTCGGGTGCGGTGACTTTGAAGACAAAGTTCAATCCGCGGCTGACACTCGCGATCTCCGAGTTCATGGCGAACAATGAATCGGCCATCACCGATGAAGATGGAGCCTTTTCTGACTGGATCGAGATCTACAATCCCGGTCTCGAAGACGTCGATCTCACCGACTGGTGCCTCACGGACAGTGCCAACACGCTTTCGAAATGGCGCTTCCCTGGGGTGACGCTGGGGGCGAGGCAATTCATGCTCGTGTGGGCCAGCAGCAAGAACCGTCGGGTGCCCGGCCAGCCACTGCACACGAACTTCAATCTCACCGCAGGCGGTGAGTATCTGGCGCTGGTGCGGCCTGATGGTGTGACGGTGGAGCACGAGTTTTCGCCCATGTATCCTGCGCAGGCGAATGACGAGAGCTACGGCATCAATTTCACGGGGCGCGCTTTGGCCACTCAAGGCACAGCGGTGAAGTATCGCGTGCCAAGGAACGATTCTCTTGGCACGACCTGGACTAGCAGAGACTTCGCTGATAGCTCATGGAGCAATGGGAGAACGGGGCTTGGCTTTGGCGTGGGGGTGCCAGGCTTCACGGTGCGGCAGGTTGCCGCTCGGCCAGATTTTGGTCCCGTGGATAGCATTGCTACCTGTGAGGCGCTGCTTGCTTTGCCAAAAGGTCACGCGAACATTTTGAGCGAGGCCACCGTGATCGCTCCGATGATCAATTTCCTCGGCGATGGAAGTGACGGCAACTACGGCGACAACGCCGCCCTGCCCAATGGAACCGCTGAACCCTATGCCTTTAAGGCCACAGGTATCATCATCATCCCCACCACTGGCAGCTACGTCTTCGGTCTGAACTCTGATGATGGCGGCCGCATCAAGATTGATGGCACGGCAGTGATGACAGATGACAGTAATCATGGTCCGCTCGACAATCTCGGAGCCCCAGTGACACTCACTGCTGGACCGCACACGGTGGAGGTCATCATGTGGGAAGGTGGCGGAGGTGACTGCGTGGAGTTCTTTGCCAAGGCGGGCACGGACACGGCCTGGAACGCCGATTTCAAGCTCGTTGGCAGCCCCGGCGGATTGCCCGTCGTGACCGTGCCCATCACGGCTACGGGAAGTGCGAGCAGCGTCATCGGCACCCATTTGCAAGCCGCCATGGTCAGCAAAAATGCGAGTTGCTACCTGCGGATGCCATTCACCGTGACAGGCGTCAGCTCACTGACTGGCCTGACTCTGCAAATGCGCTACAATGACGGCTTCGTGGCCTATCTGAATGGCACGGAGGTCGCTCGTCGAAATGCCCCGGCCACTCCCGTCTTTGATTCCACAGCCACAGGCAGTCGCTCTGCGGCGGAAACGCTGACCACGGAGGTGATCGACCTCTCTGCTCAGATCCCCCTACTGGTCACAGGCAAGAATGTGCTGGCGGTGCACGGGATGAATGATGCGGTGGCGGACCCTTCTTTCCTCATCCTACCGGAGCTGAGCGCCACTGCAGGTCTGGCGGGCAATGCGGTCTTCTTCCGCCCGACGGACGCCGTGATCACGGCTACACCGGGCGCGCTCAACAGTGTGCCTACCTTTGCCGGAACGCTGGCCCCGCTCGTGTTCAGTCAGAAGCACGGCTTTTATCAAAGCCCCATCTCCCTAGCCATCACCACGCCTACTCTTGGAGCGAGCATCCGCTACACGCTGGATGGCTCCACGCCGACGGCCACGCATGGCAAGCTTTACACGCGGCCTCTTGCCATCAACAAGACAAGCATCATCCGTGCTATTGGCTACCGCCGCGGCTTTGAGCCGACACCGGTGCAGACGCAGAGTTATTTGTTTCTCAATGACATCATCCGACAGTCTGCGACGGGTGCCCGGCCTGGACCTGGCTGGCCTGCGGGCGCGGTCAATGGACAAGTGGCCGATTACGGCATGGACCCAGCCATCGTGAGCAGCACAAACCCAGAGATCGGTGGAGTGGACAAGGTGAAGTCAGCGCTCATAGCCATCCCGACGGTTTCGATTGTCACGGATTTGCCGAACCTCTTCGATGTCAACACGGGCATCTGGGTGAACCCCTACGGTCGCGGGGAGGCCTGGGAGCGACCCGCCTCTGTGGAGATGATCGGCGACAGCGGCCCTGGCGGCGGTTTTGAGATCAACTGCGGTCTGCGACTGCGTGGTGGCTTTAGCCGCAGTGGTGATAATCCGAAGCACGCCATGAGGCTTTTTTTTCGCAGCGAGTATGGGCCAGCAAAGCTAAACTACCCCCTCTTTGGCAGCGAGGGAGCCTCCAGCTTTGACAAGATCGACTTCCGAACGGCGCAGAACTACTCCTGGTCGTTTGGTGGCGATGGCAACAACACCTTCATCCGCGAAGAAAGCACCCGCGAACTCCAGGGGGCCATGGGTCAGACGTACAGTCGCGGTCGCTACTATCATGTTTATCTCAACGGCCAGTATTGGGGGCTCTACAACACGAATGAGCGCGCTGAGGCCAGCTTTGCTGAAAACTATCTCGGTGGGGAAGCCGATGAATACGACACCGTCAAAGGTGAGCAGGATCAGGGTTACATCACCGGCGTCACGGATGGCAATCTTGACGCTTGGGAGGCCCTGCGAGTCAAAGCCCGCGCTCATGCCACCACACCGACGAATGCGAACTACTTCGCCCTCTCCGGCAAGGCTGCCGATGGTGTCACGGCGACGACTGACCCAGTGCTGCTGGAGGTGGATAACCTCATCGACTACATGCTGCTCACCTTCTGGACGGGCAATCTGGATGGTGCTACTTCCGCTTTCCTCGGAGATGAGCGAGCGAACAACTGGTTCGCCTTGCGCAATCGTCTCGGAACATCTGGTGGCTTCAGGTTCTTTGCGCACGACTTCGAGCATACCTTCTTCAACGTGGACGAAGACCGCACCGGACCATTTAGCGCGGGGAATCCCACTTTGGTAGAGACCTACAACCCGATGTTCCTCCACCATGATCTCCGACCCAATGCGGAATACCGGATGCTGTGGGCGGATCGTGTGCAAAAGCATCTGTTCGGTCAGGGAGCACTGACTGCGGCGCAAGTGCAGACTCGGATGCGCGCACGCACCGCCTTGTTAGATCGGGTCATCATCGCCGAATCGGCCCGCTGGGGGGATTCGAAGCGAGGATCTGACACACCTTTAACTCGCCAAGACTGGCAGGGTGCGGTCAGTTATGTGATTGACAACTATGTACCAGAGCGTGGTAGTCGGGTGCTGGCGCAACTGCGTGAAGACGGGCTGTATCCGAGTTTTGATGCGCCTATTCTTAGCCAGTATGGTGGACCTATCGCTAGCGGTGCAGAGGTGGTGATCACAGGGCAGGGTGGGACGATTTACTACACGCTCGATGGCTCCGATCCGCGCCAGATTGGCGGTGCGGTGAATCCTTCGGCCCAAGCCTACACCAGCAGTACGGAAACCACCACCCTGGTGCCTTTGACACAGACCTGGAAGTATTTGGCGGACGGCAGCGATCAAGGCACCGCCTGGCGGGCAGTCACCTATGACGACTCCGCCTGGCCCAGCGGCGCTGCCGAACTCGGCTATGGCGATGGCGATGAAGTGACGGCGGTGCCTTTTATCGACATCGACCCTGTGGCAGGTGGGGATCAAAAGAATGCCACGACCTACTTCCGCACCAAGTTCAACCTCATCGAACGGACAGGCATCACTGCGGCGGAGCTGCGCGTGAGGTATGATGACGCGGTCGTGCTGTATCTCAATGGAGTTGAAGTGGCGAAGTCACCGAACATCGGCAGCAATCCGGCGCACACGCAGTATGCCAGCAGTGGGGCACCAGATGAGAACGCTTACTTCGACTTTTTGATCGACCCGAGTACGCTGATCAATGGGGAAAATGTGCTCACAGCGGAAATTCATCAAGCGGACTCCGGCAGCAGTGACATCAGCTTCAGCGCCTCGCTCACCATCACTCGCACCGATACTCCAACCCCGCTCTATCTGACTGGACTTGGCGACCGCACGCTCAAGGTGCGTGCGCTTCTGTCTGATGAGTGGAGTGCTCTGGTACAAGAAGAATTTAGGGTGCGCCAGGCGCCTGACATGACGGTCGCGCTCGCGCCGAATGGTGGTTTTGCCGCTGGAGGCATTGGCAGCTACACGATCACAGCACGTAACAGCGGCCCAGCGGTCACCTCGGGCCCAGTGAGAGTGACGATCACGCTGCCCGCTGGGCTGACGGCGACCGCTCTCAGTGGCTCTGGCTGGACGATTTCACGGGACATTGCGACCCGCAGCGATGCTCTGGCTGCGGGTGCCAGCTACCCACCGCTGACCCTAACAGTGAACATCGCGCCGACGGCACCGGCTTTGGCAAGCGTGACGGCAAACATCAGTGGTGGCGGAGAGATCACGCTCTCCAATAATGCCGATACGGAGATTACACCCATCGAATCCACGGGCACCAGTCAGATCCTTTTCAGTTCTGGCGCATATGAGTCATTTGAGGCGAATTCTGTGGCTTCCATCACCCTGCTGCGCACTGGAAACCGGGCTGGTTCAGCGAGTGTTCGGCTGCGTTCGAGTGATGGCACCGCCAAATCATCCAGTGATTACAGCGTGCTGGATGAGGTCGTGACGTTTGCTGATGGTGAGAGTTCGCGCACGATCGAGCTGGGCTTGAATAACGATGGCCGCAGTGAGATCCATGAAAGCTTTGGGGTGACGCTGTCTGATGCCACTGGACCGGTCTCGCTAGGTTTGCCCAACGAGGCGGTGATTCGCATTCTCGAAGAAGACGTAAAGATCCCAACGGTCACCCTGACTTCACCGACGGCTAATGCTAGGCTGGTGTTGCCTGAGGTCACCCTAACGGGCAGTGCGGCGGACGACAAAGGTCTTGGCAAGGTGCAGGTTGCGCTGAATGGAGCTGCGTTTGCGGATGCGGTGACCACGCTGAACCCTCGGGGTACGAGCACGCAGTGGCGTCTCACCGTGCCAGCGACTGCGGGTGCCAACACCGTTCGAGTGCGGGCGGTGGATGCTCGCGGCTTGATCAGTAATGAAGTCATGCGAACGTTCACCTTTGTGCCGCTGAGGACCTTGGATTTGGCCATCACACCCGCAGGTGGCGGCACCGTCTCGGGCATGCTACGGCTGTTTGAAGTTGGCAGGAGCTACACGCTCACGGCAAAGCCGAACGCTGGCTTCCTGTATGATCGCTGGACAGGGCCGAGCATTGATCACGAAGGTCAAACGCTCACGTTCACGATGAGCGAGGGTTTGGCCATCACCGCGAACTTTGCGGCGACTCCTCTGAGTCCAGGGGTTAGCGGCGACTATCAAGGGCTGGTCGTTGCCTCCGCAGGTCTGAGCCGTCGGCAGGACAATCATGGGCTGATCCGACTCAGACTGAGCTCCGCGGCTAATTTCAGTGGCAATTTGATGTTGGGCGAGACGCGGTATCCCTTCACGGGCGAGTTGCATCCTGGGGGGGAGGCGCGATTTGGCAGAGAGCGTGCGGCGGTTCTACAGATCCCGAGAAGGGGTCGCAGTAGCCTGATCCTGGCCATCCAATTCAACTTGTCGCAGCGCACCATGACAGGCCAGATTGACGAGCAGATGCGGACCAGTAACATGGCAATGAGCACCTTCAGTGGTGGGAGAAAACGCAACCCACTTCCCGCTAATGCCGCTTTGCTGGCCAACCAGGGACGGTATCAGGTGCGCTTGGTTCAGGTGAGCCCAGCCGTGGGCACACCAGGGTATCCCGTTTCTGCTGTGAACCCATTAACGGGCATTTTGAGCCGATCGGGAACCTTTCGGCTCGTTGGTACACTTTCGGACGGGGCAAAGGTCACGGCTTCCGCTGATCTACAGGAATCCGGCCAGATGGCTATCTTTGAACTTCTGGATGCCAAGCTTGGAAGTCTAGCCACCACTTTAGTGTGGAGTGATATGGCTCCAGAATTTACCAGTAGTGACGGCGTCTGGTTTAGGCCCGTGACCAACCAAGGCGCGTTCCCTTTCGGCTGGCCAGACGGATTGATTCTTTCTTTTGAAGGGGAACCCTGAAATCCCTGTTTGCCAGTTCAACGTCGCTTCTGCCCAACGCATCTCCAGAATGCTAGGGGATTGGAAAGCTGTGAGTTTGGGTGACGTTGGTGTAGGCATGTCCGAATCTTTGTCCTCGACCTCCCGTCCTTCTCGCCGTGCCTTTATGAAGAAATCCGTTCTTGCGGCTTCCACTTTGGGTTTTCCGGCGATCACTCGTAGTGCCAGTCCCAATTCGAAACTGCAGGTAGCATCGGTGGGGGTGAATGGCATGGGGTTCAGCGATATCAAGAACATCGGTGGTCATGCGGCGGTGAAGTTTGTGGGTTTTTGCGACATCGATAGCACGCGCTTTGACAAGGTGGACGAGGCGTTTCCGGGGGTGGCGCACTTTGCGGATTTCCGTGAGATGTTTGCGAAGCTGGGCGATCAGATTGATGCGGTCAGTGTCGCGACCCCGGATCACATGCATGCGGCGGTGGCGATGGCGGCGATGCGGGCTGGCAAGCACATTTATTGTCAGAAGCCGCTGGCACAGACAGTGTGGGAAGCCCGCCAGATGCGACTCCTCGCGGAGAAGAAAGGTGTGGTGACGCAGATGGGGAATCAGATTCACTCGAACTTGGAGTATCGATTGGGCACGCGGTTGATCAAAGAGGGGGCGATTGGCAAGATCAAAGAGGTGCATTCCTGGGTGGGGGTGACCGGCAATGAGCGCACGAAACTGCTGGAGCCGGCAGCTGCTGAAAAGGTGCCGGATCATGTGAACTGGGATCTCTGGATCGGGGTGGCTCCGATGCGGGATTATGCGCCGATCTATCATCCGTTTGTGTGGCGTGACTGGCAGGATTTTGGCGGTGGGGCACTGGGAGATTTTGGCTGCCACATTTTGGACCCGGTGTTCACGGCCTTGGGACTGAATGCGCCGCTGACGGTGGTGGCGCAGAACAGCGGGATCAATCGCCACATCTGGCCGACGAGTCAGCAGATCCAGTATGTGTTCCCTGGGAATGCCTTGACGGCGGGTGACAAGCTGAATGTGACATGGACGGATGGTGGTTTGAGGCCTGATCGAAAACTGGCCAAGATGCCTGCGGAGTTGGATCTGCCAAAGAGTGGATCCCTTTTCATTGGTGAAGAAGGCAACCTAGTGTTGGCGCATGTGGCTGGGCCGCGGATGTATCCCTTGGAGAAGTTCAAGGGCTTCAGCTATCCGAAGGAAGAAGGCCGGAACCATTGGCATGTGTGGGTGGATGCCTGCTTGAGCGGCGGGAAGACCAGCGATGGTTTCGATTACGCGGGGCCTTTGGCTGAGACTGTGCAATTGGGCAATGTGGCGACTCGCCTAGCGGTGGGGCAGATCGACCAGCGCACGGGGCGGATGGAGAAGCCGAAGCTGATCGAGTGGGATGCGGCGAACATGAAGATCCCGAACATGCCGGAGGCAGAAGCGCTGCTGACGCGGGCTTACCGAGCTGGGTGGGAAGTGGCTCCGGCTTGAGTGGATCGATAGTGGGGCGAGCCGCTGGCTCGCCCTCAGCCACCAGAGAGCAACCGAGCCGGTCGTACCACGGGGTGGGTCACGCCTGGGACAGGCGTGGTACTATCGGCGTCGTTGGCGGCTGGGGCTTTTTTTGGCGCTTTGGGGTGCGCGGTCTTTGCTGTAGACCGGCTTGTTGTCCTGGCGGGATGAACTGCCTCGACGTGGCGAGCGGTCTTGGTCGCGACGCTGGGGGCCGCCCTCGCGGGATTTCGGTTTGGCGGAGGGTTTGTCGCCGTCGGTGAGTCGGAAATCGACCTGTTTCTTGGTCCTGTCCACGCGGTGGATTTGGACTTTGACATAATCACCGAGGCTGATGACACGGCGGGTTTGTTTGCCGGTGAGGTTGGAGCGCTCGGGGTCGAAGACGAAGAAGTCATCGGGGATCGAGGACAGGTGGACCATGCCGCTCATGCCGAGGCGGGTGACGTCGATGAAGAAGCCGAAGTTACGCACCTCAGTGACGAGGGCGTCATAGAGCTCAGGGGTGTCACTGTTGAGTTGAGACTCGAGGTGAGCGTAGAGTTTGACGTCGCGACTGTCGCGTTCGGCATCGGCGGAGTTGCGCTCCGTGATGCTGATGTGATCGGCCATTTTGGCGATCTGGGCAGCTGGGGCGGGAATTTTATCAAACAGCACGCGGTGGACGATGAGGTCGGCGTAGCGGCGGATGGGGGAGGTGAAGTGGGTGTATT